>MEOQ01000031.1 GCA_001769275.1 Bacteroidetes bacterium GWF2_43_63
TAGTATTATTCACTGCCCTTGCTTTGAGGAAATATTTTCAATAGGCTCTGCAACAACTAACAAAGGGAGTTTTATTCATAGGAGATCCCGGCACTACGCAAGCTGCAACAATTTTAACTTGTGCCAGCTTCGGTCGGGAACTAAATACTATCTCTACACGGTATCCATGAACGTTTTTTCAACGCGGTTGAAAACAATGATGCCCAGGAACAGCATTACCACCATAAATCCAAAGCTATAGGCCAGCCAACCCCAGGAAAATACACCACTTCCGATGGTTCCGTATTTAAATGTTTCAACAATCGATGTCAGTGGATTCAATTGCACCATCCATTGTTTATCGGCTTCAATGGAATTCAGCGGATAAATGACCGGCGTCATATACATCCAGAGCTGAACGCCGAACTGCAGCAGAAAAGTCAGGTCACGGTATTTGGTGGTGAGTGAGGAAAAAATAATTCCGAACCCGAGACTTAAACCAGCCACCATTATGATCAGCAGCGGGAAGAGCAATGCGTAGGCATTCATGGAAACGTTGGCCTCAGTAAACCAGAACCAGAGCCAGATTATAATGAATATGACGAGCTGAATAAAAAAGCGGACAAGATTGGCAATGGTAATGGAGAGTGGAACAACGAGGCGCGGAAAATACACTTTTCCAAACACCGCCTGATTCTCGATAAATATTTTTGAATTGCGTGTAAGGCAATCGGCAAAATAATTCCATATCAGCAGGCCGGCGAAATAAAACAGTGCGCCGGGAATACCGTCGGTAGAGATGCCGGCGAAATTGCCGAACACTACTATAAACATGATGGTGGTCAGTACCGGCTGGATGATGAACCAGAGCGGCCCGAGGATGGTTTGTTTGTAGAAGGTGACAATATCGCGTTTCACATACATGCGCACCAGATCCCTGTATGCCCAGAGTTCTTTCAGATTCAGATCGAGCATTGAGCTGCGCGGGCGTATGGTCTCGGTCCATTCAGTATTTTCTTCCTGTCTGTTTTTGCTCATAGGGTGCAAAAGTACAAAATCAAATTTTACTAAGTCCCCGGCCATTATTTCCAAGTCCTCGCGCAAAGCGTATGAGTCCCTGGGTCGTGCAATTCAGAGTCCACGGATGACACGGATTACGCGGAAAGAAATTTCCTTCTCAGCGGCCCCATCGCGATGACACTGTTGTCAACAATGATTACTGCGTAATAATTATTGACAGTAAGATTTTGCACACTCATCTGTGGAAAGGCCTTCAGTCGCAGAGGGAAGACCTTTCATCCTCTAAAATCCAAAGACCTGCTGAGGGCTTTAAATCTGTGAAATCCGAGTAATCTGTGGACAAAAGAGTGGAGAAGCGGCGAAGGTTTTCGGGAGATCCCAAATTAAGCCCGTGACTTGTCCTGAAACAGGTTGACAAAAACAGAAACAAAATGTCAACTAAAACAGGATTACGGCCTATTTTACAAACCCCTCCCAATCAATGTCTAAAAACCAACACATTCTCCAAAAATTCCGTATTTTTGTACTAAGCCTTCCAAACGAATTCGTCATGCACCATATATCCGTCTCAAATAAATTAAATAAAACAATAACAACACTCATCCTGTTGTTATCTTTTCACTTTTCACTTTTCACTTTCTACTCGCTGACCGCTCAGGTCAGACCTGACCAAATCCCCGGCCTGCAACTCTGGCTCCGCGCCGACTCGAATGTTGTGCTAAGCGGCGACACTGTTGTTTCATGGAACGATTGTAGTGGAAATGCCAATAATGCTGTTCAACCCATTGCTTCAAAGCGGCCGAAATTCATTAATAACATTGCAGAATTAAATAATTTGCCTGTTGTACGCTTTGATGGAATTGATGATTATTTTACTGGGAATTTGTCTGTCTCTTCAAATGATATTACATTTATTGCAATTTTTAAAATAAACAGCTACATACAATACTCTGGGATATTAAGCATGTATGATAATTTGCAAGCAGCCGATTGGAATAATACTAATTCTATTGTTGGTTTCTTTATTAGGGATAATCAAATATATTCAGCACGAGAGTCATATGATTTATTATTAACCAATGTTTTTCCAACTTACTTATGTGCATCAATTTCTCTAATTAATTCATCATGGTCGTCATTTAAAAATGGAGAATTTGTTTCTTTAGAAAATATATTTAACGCAAATTTTAATATCAATAAATACGTTCTTGGCTCTAGATATTCGAGTGGCTTTAATTATTTTTCAGGTATTGATTTAGCAGAATTAACTATTTATTCGACTGAAATTTCTTCAGCAAATGTAACTGCGGTTGAAACATACTTAATGAATAAATATGCTCCGCCAATTTCTTTAGGGCCAGATACAAATATTACATATGGTTTTTGTTCAGCTAAGATTTCTGCAAAAAGTGGTTACACCTCCTACCTCTGGTCCACCGGATCCACGGCCGATTCCATTGTGGTGAACCAGACCGGTGATTATTGGGTGGAGGTGGTGGATATTTTTGGGCGCACCAGCCGCGACACCATTCATGTGCAGTATCCCTACACGGCGCTGCCCGACAGTGGTATTTGCCTTACCGATACCATCACCATGAACACCGGCCTCGATCATGCCTATTCATTTTTGTGGATTGATGGCAGTACCGACAGTTTGTTGAACATCTGGGAGCCTGGCGAGTACTGGGTGGAGATAACCGACAGCACGGCGGCGCATTGTTCGGTGCGCGATACTTTTTTTGTGGTGGCCGATTCCTTTGCCGTGCAGGCCTCGCTGGGACCCGATCTGTCGCTTTGCGGAGGCAATGAAATTGCGCTGGTTTCGGGCATTGAGCCCGGCATTGAGTATGTGTGGAGCACCGGCGATACCACTGCGTTGATTCCGGTGTACACAACTGGTGATTACATGCTTACGGCAACCAACAGCAATGGCTGTGTGGCAAAAGATACAGTTGCGGTAAATATTATCGGCGTCAAACCCACGGTGGCATTTACTTCCAGCACGTCCTGCCTGGGCGATGCATCGGCATTTACGGATCTGTCGTATGCGGCGCCGCCCGATGGAGTGGCGGCCTGGAGTTGGGATTTCGGCGGGCAGGGGACATCGGTGCAGCAGAACCCGCAGTTTGAATTCGGCGCGGCCGGCGATTACAATGTAGAGCTGGTGGTTACCACCGATTCGGGTTGTTTCGGCGACACCACCATTGCGGTGCATGTGCGCAGTTTGCCGCAGGCGTATTTCAATCCTTCCAACGGTTGCAATGGTCAGGTCATCACATTCCACGATGAAACCACGGAGGGTGAGGGAAGTCTGTTTTCGTGGAGCTGGGATTTCGGCGACACGCAAACGTCCAATGGACAGAACCCCGCGCATGCGTTTGCCGACACCGGATTGTATGTGGTGGAGCTTATTTCCACCGACAGCTACGGTTGTACCGATACGGCAGAGCGGGAAGTGATTATACGCCTGACACCCAATGTTGATTTTAGTTTTACTGAAAACTGTTTCGGATTTCCGACCGCTTTTACCGAAACCACGGTTATGCCGCCCTGGGCAGGCATTGTCAGCCGCACCTGGAAATTCGGAGATGGCAGCACCTCGTCAGCAAAAAACACAACACACACCTACGCGCTGGCTGGCGGATACGCGGTGACGCTCATCAACCGCTCAATCAATGGCTGTGTGGATTCAGTCGCGAAAGTGTTGCAAGTCTATCCCTATCCTGTGGCCGGCTTTGAATCGGATGTTGCCTGCGAAGGCAGTGCGGTTTGTTTTCACGATACGAGTTATGTGCTGGGCGGGATCATTGCCGAATGGGACTGGAACTTCGGAAACGGTCAAGGCGACACGGTTGCAGCGCCCTGTACGGAATTTGCCGACACCGGTTTTTATGTTGTTCAATTGAAAGTCGCTTCCGATTTTGGCTGCAGCTCAACTGTTTCAGATAGCCTGGAGGTTCATCCTGTGCCGCAAAGCGATTTTTCGCTTACGCCCGAATACGGCATTCCGCCTTTGGATGTGCAGTTTTTCAATTACACACAGGGAGCCATAAGCTACAACTGGTCGTTTGGAGATGGAGGTTATTCAGGTGCAACAAACCCGCAGCACACCTACAATCTTGAGAATGTATACAACATTATTCTGGTCAGTGAAAATGAATTCGGGTGTACCGATACAGCATCGGCCAACATCTATGTGATCCCTTCAATCCTTGATTTGGTGCTGACAAAGCTCACGGTGACCGACAGCGCCGGATATCTGAATCTGAAAGCACAGTTCTTCAACAACGGAACGCGCAACATTCGCAAAGTGGCTCTGGATGCGCGGGTTGGTAACAATATTCCCATTCGCGAAGAGTGGAGTGGATTGCTGAGTCCCGGTCAATACAACAATTATAATTTCACAGCATCGTTTCTGAAGCCCGACATCAGCAATATCAGGCTGGTTTGTCTGGATATTTCCACCTTGGATTCTTATGGACAAGAAGACACCGAGCCGGAGAACAACGCTTCGTGTCATTCGCTGGTGGAGGATTTCTTCATTGCATCGGTCTTTCCGAGCCCGGCCGCCGATTATGTCTATGCCGATATTTCAATCCCCGACGACGGCGATGTGGAGATATCGCTTGTGAGCCGCGATGGCCGTGAGCTGATCAAAGAAGTGATCGAAGACACCGAGGCCGGCACCCTGCGTCTGAAAATGGATCTGCGCTTCCTCGCCGACGGTCTGTACATTCTGCATGCAACCTTCGAAGACAAAACCGACATGTATCGCTTTGTGAAGACAAGTGAGTAAAACTTTTCGAGCGATTATTTAATGGTTCAGGCGTTTTATTCAGCGATTATGCGATTATGCGAAGCATCGCCCCCTCGCATCATCGCAAAATCGCTTAATCATTGACTATTTTCAGATTTTCAGGATTTTGCCTGCTATCCCAAATCAGATGAATCATTATTATTTCATCGTTATATTCATAGAAAAGAATATAATCATTAACAATTAGCCCTCGAACATTCTCAAAGTCGCTTTTGATTCCAATGTCCGGATGTTTTATTAAAAGCCTTAGCTCTTTATTGATTCTCTTGTAAAGTTTGGCAGAATAAGCTTTGCTTTTATTCCTTTCAGCAAAAAATTCCAGAATTTTGAATAATTCAGAAAAAGCCCTCCTGGACCAGATTATCTTGCGTTTAGCCATGTCTGAAATTCTTTTTCCAATACTTTATTTTCAACAAACATCCCCTGCTCAATTTCTTTTCGTGAATCAATAATCTGGTTTTTCTGTTCCTCAGTAAGTGAAATCACTTCTGTTTCTGTCTTGGATTCAATGATTGTTTTCAAAGCTTTAAGAAACGAAATATCATTGATTTCCGTAATCTTAAGCATCAGGAGTTTTTTGAGCTCAATTGTGTTCATGACTGTGAATTTATTGCCATTTACAAAGATACAAACATTCTGTATAATAATTTCCAAAGCAGGATGATAATTAAAAACCGTTCATTGGTATCAAGCAAGGTAAAATGTACAAAAGCTGTTGCAATGCACAAACACAACGCGTTGTGTTTGATTGTTTTTGTCAGCATGAAAATGAAAGCGTGCTTTCGCTTTTCATCTGACTAAAATGATAACGGCTTTTGTATAGTACAATCTAAACTCTGATCCGCCACGGCGGATTAAATTCCCCTCTGTGTGCCCTCTGCGCAACTCTGTGTAACTATATCGAAAGCACTCTTATTCCGGACTGCTGAATGCAATTGATAGCGGCTTTTGAAAATATAATGCACAACGAAATGAACAATATTCGAAAAAAATGCTAAATTTGTAGTGCATAATCAATCATGCCATGGAAACATTATTTCAGAAACAGCAATCTTTACTGGCGCGGACAGACCTGTCGTTCAAGCGCTACATGTTTGACAAATTCCCCTGGAACAGCCGTATGACCGGGCTTGTTGGCCCGCGAGGCGTAGGGAAAACAACCATGATTCTTCAATATATAAAAGAGCATAAGAGCAAGGATATTCTGTATGTTTCGGCTGATGACATTCATTTTGCAAATCAGCGGTTGACCGAGCTGGCTGATGACTTTTACAAAAACGGCGGAAAACATTTGTTTATTGATGAAATCCACAAGTACAGGGATTGGTCGGTGGAATTGAAAAACATGTATGATTTCTATCCCGGTCTGAAGGTTTGTTTTACCGGCTCGTCTGTTCTCGACATCCGTAAAGGGATGGCTGATCTGAGCCGCCGCGCGCTGATGTTTTCCATGCAGGGTTTTTCGTTTCGTGAGTATCTGAAATTCAGGCACAAAATAGATATAGCGGTTCATTCGATAAAGGACATCATCAAAAACCGGATAACAATGCTTGATAGCGTAGAACATCCTTTACCGCTTTTCCGCGAATATTTGAAAAGTGGGTATTATCCGATGGCCAAAGAAGATAATTTTGATATACGGCTTGGGCAAATACTGAATATAACGCTTGAAGTGGATATACCGCAGTTTGCAAATTTATCGGTCACCACTGCACGAAAGCTCAAAAAGCTGTTGCTCATTCTGTCCGAAAGTGTACCATTCAAGCCAAATTTTGTGTCGCTTGCTGCAAAACTTGAAGTGAGTCGCAATTCATTGGAAGAGTATTTCACTTTTATGGAAGATGCGGGACTTATTGCTCGCTTGCGCGACCAGGCAAGCGGAATCATCGGTCTGGGAAAAGTTGAAAAAGTATATTTGGACAACTCCGGTCTGGTTTATTTTTTATCAGAGAATAAACCTGAGATTGGAAATATTCGGGAAACATTTTTTCTAAATCAGATGCGAGTCAATCATTCAGTTGTTTCTTCGGCCGTGGCCGATTTCAAAATAGACAAATATACATTTGAAGTGGGCGGCAAAAGCAAGTCGCAGCAACAAATCAAAAGCACTGCGAATGCATTTATTGTAAAAGACAATATTGAATACGGTCATCAAAACGTGGTGCCGTTATGGGCGTTTGGATTGAACTATTGATGTGAAATGTGGGGCTTGGCCACCAAGGCACTACGTGTCACAGCTTGCCACGTTCCACGTGGTTTTACGTGAAGGCACAAAAATCTTTTATAACACATTGGGCGCGCGTCTCCGCTTGCATCGTTTCACGGTGACGCGTGACCATAACTTTTTCGACCCTGTGAAAAAATATAGCGTGCTGGTTTATCATGTTTGCGAAGTACCGTAAAGGAGTTTCAAGAAGAAAATGTGCAAAAGCCGTTGCAATGCACAAACACAACGGAGTTGTGTTTAATGATTTTTGGCAGCATGAAAACGAAAGCTGGCTTTCGCTTTTCATCTGACAAAAAGAATAACGGCTTTTGTAAAGTACAATCTAAACTCTGATCCGCCACGGCGGATTAAATTCCCCTCTGTGTGCCCTCTGCGCAACTCTGTGTAACAAAAAGCATCTGCCCTTATAAATTATTTTGTAAGTTCGTATTGAATTTAGTCATATGAACAATCTGAAAATCGCTTTGCTGCAACCCAATATTCATTGGAAAGATCCTGCATCAAATCATAAAATGTTCGATCAGCTTTTTGCTGGCATTGCTGGAAAAGCCGATATTTTTTTGCTGCCCGAAATGTTTTCAACCGGCTTTGTATCCGATCCCGCAACAATTGCAGAACAACCAGATGGTGCAACATTTCAATGGATGAAAAATGCTGCAGCCCGCCATGGATGCGCCATTACAGGTAGTGTTGTTGTCTGTGAAAATGAAAAATATTTCAACAGATTTATCTGGATGAATCCTGATGGCTCGCATCACACCTACGACAAGAAGCATTTGTTTTCGATGGGAAATGAAAACATCGAATACACGCATGGCGACAAACAAATAGTATTTGAATACAAAGGATGGAAGATCAGACCGCTGATTTGCTACGATCTGCGCTTTCCGGTCTGGGCACGCAATTCATTTGAAAATGGAGAATTTTTGTATGATGTTTTGTTGCTCACCGCCAACTGGCCGGCCTCACGGCGGCTTCACTGGCGGCAGTTGTTGTTGGCACGCGCCATCGAGAATCAGTGCTATGCAGTGGGTGTAAACCGCCGCGGCAAAGATGGCAATGGCTGGCAATATGCGGGCGGATCAACCCTGGCTACCCCCGATGGAAAATGGCTCCCGGAGCTGGAAAACGGTGACGACGATGTAATCATTGTCGAGCTGGATAAAACAGAGCTCACACAATACCGAAAAGCTTTTCCCTTTGCACAGGATTGGGATGGATTTCGACTTACAACCCCTTGAAGGGTTCAAAACCCTTCAAGGGGTTATAGATTAAAATCGTATTTTTGTACAAAATCGGTTAGTCTTACAATAAATCGCACAAAAATCAGTTTTATCCGCTGTATGAAAATACTAAGCTTCATAAAAAGCTTCCATTTCTGGAAACACCTTGCACTCATAATGCTCGCCGGACTTATTTTGATCTGGATCACCCTTTTCTTTCTCCGGCTATACACCTTTCATGGCCAATCCATCGAAGTGCCTGAATTTTCAGGAATGACCATGGACGAAGTGAAAGAAATGCGCGAAAGCCGGCATTATGACTTCACGATTGTTGACTCTGTTTATGACAACACAAAAACACCCGGATCAGTTGTGAGCCAGCTCCCATTGCCGGGTTCGCATGTGAAAAAAGGCAGAGCCGTTTATATTACAATCATTGCATACACTCCTGAAAAAACGAAACTGCCTAATCTGGTTGATTATACTTTTCGTCAGGCAGAGGCCTTCCTTGAAACGCACGGGCTGAAAGTAGGCAAAGTTGAACGCGTGCCCGATGTCGGACAAACGGTTATCAAAGCCAAATACAAAGGCAAAGTGATTCCCTGGGGTACTGAATTGAACAAGGGTGAAAAAATCGACCTTGTTATCGGAAAAGGCAAGGGTGGAGGAGAGGTATTTATTCCCAAGCTGGTGGGTAAGTCGCGCGAAAAAGCGCACAAGCTCATCAACGAAGCTGGTCTGAATGTCGGGGCTGAAATCTTCGCCGATCCGGACGACACCGTAAGTGTGCGCGTTATAAAACAAAGTCCCGGTTACGAAAAGGAAAAAGAAGTTAACGTAGGCGAGTCCATCGATCTCTGGTATGAATAAAATTGGTCAAAATATGCGTAGAATCATTCCAGTAATTTGCATGTTGCTGATTATTTCAGGTGTAAATGCACAGGAAGTCCTGATCCCGTCAGGGCTCAATCAGGCGCTCATTAACAAGGAATCTGTTGCTGATAAAAAAAGCAGGGCCGTTCTGACCATGCCTTTTTATGAGGATTTTTCCGGAACATTTGTTTATCCGGATGCTGAAAAATTTTCCGACAGCACAGTGTTTATCGGCACCGGCAATGCATTTGAACCATTGACAATGGGTGTTGCCACGCTAGACGGATTAGATGCGCATGGTTATCTTTACGAACATGGCTCCAGCTTTGCTTTCGCGGCCGATTCGCTCACTTCCAACGCAATACGTCTCGACTCAGTTTTCACCGGAACACCGCATGCAACCACAGCTGCAGACTCCGTATATTTCAGCTTTTTCTACCAGCCGCAAGGCCTGTGCGAAAAACCGGATGTGGAAGATTCTTTGCTGCTTGAATTTTATGCTGCCAATCAGAATGAGTGGATCAAAGTTTGGTCGGCGCCGGGCTCTACTTTAAATAATTTTATTGCCGAGCACGGGAGTCCATGGAAATGCGTCATGCTGCCAATTACAGACACTGCGTTTATGTCGGAAGGTTTCAAATTTCGCTTCAGAAATTATGCAAGCTATGCCGACCTGTCTTTCCCGACCTGGGCTTCAAATGCCGATTTCTGGAATATTGACTACATCATTCTCGACAGCGAACGCGACTCAACAGATTCCATTCCGGCTGATCTTGCTTTCGGTGAACGCCATGAAACCTTGCTGAAAAATTATTTTTCCATGCCATGGAATCATTTTCAGGCCAACATTTCCGCTGAAATGGCTCCTGAAATAAATGCGCCCTATGTCAATTTATCAACCACATTGCTGAATGTTACCGAGCGTCTCATGGTTGATGATTTGTCAGGAACAACGGCCAATTACAATTCCGGTCTCAGCGCTTCCAATCTGAATCCTCAGAACGATACGGCATTCTATCGCAGCCCGGTTCCCTATACTTTCAATTCGATGGTTTCGGAAAATGCTGAATTCGAAGTGAAGATGTGCATCAATACTGCAACCATCAGCGATCCGATAAAAACCAATGATACGCTGGCTTTTTATCAACGCTTCTACAACTATTTTGCACCCGATGACGGATCATGCGAAGCCGGCTACGGTCTTACCGTGAATTCGGCCAGAGCGGCCTATCAGTTCAAACTGAATGCAGCCGACACGCTGCGCTCTGTTCAGATGTTTTTCAACCGTGTAGTGAATGATGTCAATCAGATTTATTTTTATCTGACCATCTGGGGCGACAACGGCGGAATTCCGGGCACTGTTCTCTATCAGCAGTCAGGTGTACGACCGGAGTTTGAGCCGGGGTTCAATAATTTTTACACCTATGTTCTCGACAACCCGCTACCGGTGAGTGGAACCATCTATGTTGGGTGGGAACAGACCACAAGCGACGTGCTGAATCTGGGCTATGACAAAAACAATGACCGCAGTGATCATTTCTTCTACAACGTGGATGGAAACTGGTACAACACGCTGTATGCAGGCACGCCGATGATCAGAATTGTTGTTGGTGACTCACCGTATCAGCATGTCGGAATCGATGACGAAGAGCGCAGTGTATTTGTTTTTCCAAATCCATGCAACGACTGCGGCGCCATACAGTTTAGCGATAATGATAATAAAAAAGTTTCGGTCATCGATCTGAATGGTCGTGTTGTAAAGCGCATGTGGTGCGGAAATACAATGAATACCGAAGATATTGCCCCCGGATATTATACACTGATGATTGAAAAAAATCCGGAACAACCGGTATTTATTAAATGGATTCTGACGAAATAGCAAACAACATGGAAATGATTGACCTCCCCGATGAAGAAAGGGAGTTGTATGAACATTTCCGTTTTATAGTCGACAAGGGCCAGGCGCAATTAAGGATTGATAAATATCTGTCTGACAGAATTGGCAGCAAAGTAAGCCGCAACCGCATTCAAAACGCGGCCAGAGCCGATTGTATTTTAGTGAACGGGAAACCGGTCAAGCCAAATTACAAGATCAAACCTTGCGAAGAAATCGTAATCGTTCTTCCGCAGCCGCTGCGCGAAACCGAGCTTTTACCTGAAGAAATTCCGGTGACCATTGTTTATGAAGATGAACAATTGGCGGTCATTGAAAAGGATCCAGGAATGGTTGTCCATCCGGGTTTCAATAATTTTGATCATACCCTTGTCAATGCATTGCTTTTTCATTTCAGCAAAGGAAAAGACAAGCCGCACTTTCCGCTGTTGGTCCATCGCATCGATAAGGATACAAGCGGGCTTATGCTTGTGGCAAAGGAAGAATTTGCACAGACTTTTCTGGCGAAACAATTTTTCGATCACACGATTGATCGCTTGTACCGCGCGCTGGTCTGGGGCGATTTTGACAGTGACAGCGGAACGGTCACCGGATATCTGGCCCGCAGCACCCGCGATCGCCGCATGATGGCCATTTATGACGAGGAAGAAGAAGGCAAATGGTCGGTCACGCATTACAAAGTCATTGAACGATTTGGTTTTGCAACACTGATAGAATGTCGCCTCGAAACCGGCCGCACACACCAGATTCGCGCACATATGAAACATATAGGTCATCCATTGTTCGCCGACGAAATGTATGGCGGAAAGACCATTGTAAAAGGAAATCCAACCACAAAATTCAAACAGTTTATTGACAATTGTTTTGAGATAATGCCAAGACAGGCGCTGCACGCCGCCGTTTTAGGGTTTATTCACCCTGCAACAAAAAAACACATGTTGCTCGAAAGCCCGCTCCCACCCGACTTCGCAGCCCTGCTTGAGAAGATCCGAAATAAAGCATAAAGCATGACGCTTGCGTCATGCTTTATGCTTTATTTTATACATTTGTAACATGTTATTTCTTCGGCTCATAAAAGAGAGTTTTTTGTTTGCCATTTCGGCAATTCTGGTGAACCGGCTTCGCACCGTACTTACCGTGTTGGGAATAACCATCGGTATTTTCTCGGTCATTATCGTTTTCACAGTAGTCGATTCAATGAAAAACCAGATTTCATCGAGTATTGAATCGATGGGGACCAATGTGGTTTTTGTTCAGAAATGGCCCTGGGAATTTCGAAGCGATTTTGAGTGGTGGGAATATATCAAAAGGCCTCAACCCGTAATGGAAGACCTGAAAGCCCTTGAGAAAAACGGCTCGACCATCGAGAGTGCTGCCTTCATGACTTCAACCGTCAGTAATGTTGAATATGGCGACAGCAAAGTCGAACAAGTTGGCATCGGAGGTATATCAGAAGGATACAACAAGGTTTTTGTGTTTAATGTTGCGAAAGGCCGCTATTTCAGCCCAAGTGAATTCAACAACGGAGTAGCTGTCTGCCTGCTGGGCGCAACGGTGGCCGAAAAGCTTTTTGGAATAAATGATCCGCTGGGACATTACGTAAAACTCCTCAATAAAAAAGTAAAAATTATTGGGGTTCTTGAAAAAGAAGGCACCAATAATTTCGGCAATAGCAACGATGAGCTTGTTATGATTCCGTTCAATTTCATTCGTCAGGTCATCGATGTTGATAATGAAAATACTTCGAACTCATTTATTGCCTTAAGAGGAAAAAAAGGAATTCCGAACGAAGAAATGGTGTACGAAGTTACCGGTATCATGCGGGCCCGACACTGTTTGAAGCCCGGAGCCAGCAATGATTTTTCGGTAAATGAGCCAAGTATGCTCACGCAGGGTTTAGCCGGGATTTTTGATATCGTTACGATGGCCGGATGGCTCATTGGTGGTTTTTCGCTCCTGGTGGGCGGTTTCGGCATTGCCAACATCATGTTCGTGTCGGTTCGTGAACGTGTCGGAGTCATCGGAATTCAAAAATCGCTGGGTGCAAAAAACTATTTCATTCTTGTTCAGTTTCTGGTCGAAGCAATTTTTTTGAGTCTTTTCGGTGGTATATTTGGACTGCTGCTGGTGTGGCTGTTGACTCTGCTTGCGACCTCAGCCCTGGATTTTGAAATTACACTTACCGCAGGCAATATCATTCTTGGAGTTGTGGTTTCCGGCACCATTGGCCTTGTTGCGGGCATGATTCCAGCATACAGCGCTTCGAAGCTCGATCCGGTCGAAGCCATTCGGCAAAACTGATCTTATTGTTGACAAACCAGCTGACAAATTTAAAACCCGGCCAGGGCTGGTGCATTTAATTCACAATAAACTCCTGGAATCGTAGTTTATTCGCGCATTAAATCATTTTTGCAAGGTGCTCATGAGCTCAGCGCATTTCATGCACTTCGGTTCACAGAGTTCTTCAGAGGTTTCACAGAGTGGAATTTAATCCGCTGTGGCGGATCGGAGTAATAAAAAAGCAAAAGCCGATAGGAAAGAACACAACGAAGTTGTGTTAATCAATTTCAGCATATTGAATTCTGAAAGCTCGCTTTCAAATTAACTTTGCTGAAATTGATACCGGCTTTTGTCTGAATAAATCTACTTTGTGAGACTTTGTGTGTACTCAGTGCAACTCTGTGTCACCGGGATAATCATTGCATGAACTATGCGCAATTGAAGTTTGTATCGGATAAAAACCCCAAAAGTATTTGTAATCAATTTAAGCGTTGACCATGTAAACTTGACAGGAATATCTTGCGCATAGAAGAAATACTTATATATTTGCCCTGACTATCATTCATAAAACTCAATAGATATGGAAAAAAGCTTTCAGTTATGCCCGAATCCGCTGGTGAAATTTTTGAAAAAAAATCCGAAAGAATTTTCAGTGGACGATATCATCGCTTTTGTGACGGAATCAAAGATTCAGATGCTGAATTTTCATTATTCCGGAAACGATGGCAGAATAAAAACTCTGAATTTTGTTGTTTCAGGCGAAGAACAACTGCGCCAGTTGCTGCTTTCAGGCGAACGCGTCGATGGCAGCTCCCTGTTCCCTTTCATGGAAAGCGGATCGAGCGATTTATATGTTGTGCCTAAATTCCGCACTGCATTTATCAACCCTTTCAGCGAAATTCCGACCCTTGGAATATTCTGCCGCTATTTCGACAAAGATGGAAATCCAATGGAACTGAGCCCCGAAAACATTCTGATGCGGGCTCACGAAAATCTGGTGACGAAAACGGGTTACACGATGCACGCAATGGGCGAGCTCGAATATTATGTAATCAGTGAACGCGAAGATCTGTTCGAAGCCGTGGATCAGAAAGGTTATCACGAATCTGTGCCTTTCACCAAATGGGAAAATTTGCGCAAAGAAGCTATGCTGTATATCGCTCAAATGGGTGGTAAAATCAAATATGGCCATTCTGAAGTGGGCAATTTCAGTGATGATTTCTACAATTACGAACAGAATGAAATTGAATTTCTTCCGACCGATATCGAAGAAGCAGCTGAACAGCTGATCCTGGGGAAATGGATCCTTCGCTGCCTCGCCTATAAATACGGAGTTTCTCTCAGCTTTGCACCGAAAATCACGGTAGGCAAGGCTGGAAGCGGCTTGCATATTCACATGAAACTTCTGAAAGATGGTGTTAGTGCAACCAGCGATGAATCAGGCCTCACCGATGTGGCTCGCAGAGCGATAGCAGGAATCATGGACTTGTCAGCTTCACTTACCGCATTTGGAAATACGGTGCCGACCAGCTACCTGCGTCTGGTGCCTCATCAGGAAGCTCCAACCAATATTTGCTGGGGCGATCGCAACCGTTCGGTGCTTGTTCGCGTACCACTTGGATGGGCTGGTGCAGCTTCGAAAATGACAGCCATTGCAAACCCAGGGGCCAAAGAAGGCACATTCAATACGCGCGAAAAACAGACATTCGAATTTCGCTGTCCGGATGGATCAGCTGATATTTATTTGTTGCTTGCAGGCCTGGTGACCGCCGTCACTCATGGTCTCAGCGATAAAGATGCGTTGCAGAAAGCAAAGGATACTTATGTAAATGTCAATATTTTCCATGAGGAACATAAGGCCGTTGCTGAAAAACTGAAGCAACTTCCGATTTGTTGCGCCGATTCAGCAACAGCACTCGAAAAGCAGAAGGATTTTTATACCGAATCGGGCGTTTTCCCGCAAAGAGTGCTTGATTCGCTGATTAAAAAACTCAGAAGTTACGAGGACTCAGGTTTGAGTGAACGACTTTTCGCTTTACCCGATGAACAGAGGATTGCAGCAATTGACGATCTGGTTCAGAAATATCTGAACTGCTAGAAAACTCACTCATTTTTACGGCTTCGGGGATTCATTTTCTTCGGAGCCGTTTTTATTTGTAGCCGTATCATTGGAAATATCTTCGGGCATTTCTTTGAGTTTTTTCAACTCTTCGCTTAAGGCATCGAGATAGTCGAACTCCTCATTGATCGCGAAGTTGTAATTGTTTTGTTTTACAAAATTGTCGTCTGGTTCAACCATGCTGTTCAAAAAAAATCATCAATTTATTATTCTTAGAAACTGTCTAAAATTTATTTCTGTGACAAAAACAACATTCCACAGTCCGCCGTATTTCAGCTAACTCAACACATGGCTGGCGGACATGGACCCGTTGAAATGTCGTAACAAAGTCCATTTTTAGACAATCAATTAATCTCAGCCACAGACTTCTCACAGCACCTCTCTTAAAACAGCCGAAAGGCTATCGAATTTTGCTTTCAACGGTGTTTTTTTGAAATCAACTTCTACCGGGGCTTTCAGCTGGATTGGAAAATCGGCTTCAATCGGAACTTTCTCAACGAAAGAAATGGTGGCGCGCGTGTTTATTTTCAGCGGAAACGAAACGGATTCGTTTACCGGAATCTCAAAATCGAGCAGCACGGGAATCGAGTCGTGGAGCGACATTGATATTGGAATACTGGCAGCTACGCGCACTGTTTTCATGTCAAGACTCAGATTCTGATTAACCGGAATATTTCCTTCAACCCTGAATGGAATCCGAAACCCGGGCCAGAAGCGGATTTTCATTTTTGTGTCGAGCCCCAAAGTGTCATCAATTAACGGGTCTAATTTGTCCGGAAAATTGAAGAGTGTATCAACAGGAACAATCTGATGAATATCGAGCGAAAACGGAATCGTAAGATTTTTATGAATGGGCACATTCATGTTCAATGGTACGTCCATTGTCATATTCAAAGCCACATTCACCGGGATTGAGATTGGGATTGAAATATAAGTACTCACCGGAATGGTATCCTTTACATCGGCCTCCACAAAAAAGCTGCTGTTGCCGATGCTTTCAATAATATCTGCAGCAACATTTAGTTTTTGCTGAGCATTTCTGATTTTATAAAATGCAAAAACAGAAACTGATGCAATGACCAGAAAAGCGACTGCAATGATAATTCCGGTGCGGGTTTTCGATGACATTATTCGGGTTCAATTTTTTTGATTTCTGCTTCAAACACTTCTCTCTTTTGTGAAAGCTGAAAGCCGAAAAACAATGAATTGAGCAGAAAGCCAATGGTGGTGATATAATATCCAAAACCCATCGTAATAATTATTATCATCGAACCATCGGCTGGAATATTTTTTCTTATATCGAAATAAAAATAAATCAGCGCGGCGAGACCAAGAACACTGATGACGAGCGAGACAATTTTGCTGCTTTTAAACTTTAGAAATGCAACAATCAGTCCTGCCAATGCCAACGCCATTGCAGAAATAATAAAAATATTCGGATCAACTACAAACGGCTCTTCGTCGCTTTCTGCCTCAATCTGAGTGCCTATCGCGAGATCAATTCCATTCATTTTTGCAATTTCATAGCTGCCGCATTTTACTGTCATAAATGGCAGCAGAAAGCAAATGATAATTACAGCAAATGATATTTTTGGAAAATGTGGCAGAAATTTCATGGCTGTGGATTTTTGGTTTGTTCTACAAATATAACGATTTCAAAGACATTGCAATTTTAGAGAATGCGGAGTCCCGTCATCGACACTTCGACAGAGTTTATCCTGCTGTCTTTCTGAGAACACCAGCAAAACGAGTTTTGCAACCTAAATAAAAAATGACATTGGGGGCAAACATAATATTCCATCGTCCGATGGCGACGAAGGAGTCAGAGGATATGGAATCGTTATGTTTGCAGCAAAACCGACGATTCCATATTCTTCGTTTCACTTCGAAAAAACACTCTGGATGACAGCAGGGCTCAGTGTGACAGTGGGGCTGCTTTAGGCCAGGACAATGCCTTTCAACCTTAAAGACTTTATAACTTTTTACTTTAAGTTCTCCGCCAATTTGCGCATTTCCTGGCTGGGAGAAACATTGTTGTAGCAAATGTTGAAGACCGCATTCAGAATAGGCATATCAACTTTATACTGCTCATTAATTTCAGTCATGCATTTAGCTGCATAATAACCTTCTGCAATCTGCTTCATTTCAATACGTGAATAATTCACACTGTAGCCCTTGCCAATCAGATTGCCAAACATACGGTTGCGGCTAAACTGACTATAGGAAGTCACAATGATATCTCCGCAGTAAGCTGTCATATTCACATCACGTTTGTAATGATTGATTGCGTCGAGAAAACGGCGCATTTCAACAATGGCATTGGTAGTGAGTACACTCAGAAAATTGTCGCCATATCCAAGTCCAACGCTGATGCCGGCTGCAACGGCATAAATATTTTTCAGCACCGACGCGTATTCAATTCCTACAACATCGGGCGATACAGAGATTTTTATATTGCGGGTGCCAAGAAGTTCTGTCAACACTATGCCGATATCTTCGTTCACAGAAGCTGCCGTAAGATATGAAAGCCGGTCCATCACTACTTCTTCAGCGTGCGTAGGGCCTGCAATCAATCCGTAATTTTCGGCCGGCACATCAAAAACGGTTTTGAAATAATGACTGATAACTGCGTTGAATTCAGGAATAACTCCTTTAATGGCGGATATAATGATTTTATCCTGAAGCAGCTTCTTGTCCAGCGTTTCGATCTGACGGTGCAGAAATGCAGCAGGTATGCTGAATATTACGATATCGGAGTTGCTGATCACTTCATCCAGATTGCTACTGGCTTCAATCATGGCCGGGTCAAGTTCCACCTGACTCAGATACTCCGGATTATGTCCAGTGTTGCGGATTGCATCAATCACTTCCTGCCTGCGGATAAACCAGTTCACCTTTTTCTGATGATGCTGCAGTACTTTGATGATTGCTGTTGCCCAGCTTCCACCACCGATAACTCCTATTCTATGTGCAATTTTAATCATGATGGTCAGAATACTACTTCTACCGTATTTTCAATTTGGCCGCGAAGGTAAGTAATTTTTGCCTTATCACCTTTTTTGAATGCCGAAAGTGCCTTCATGTAGCTCATAATGTCGATTACAGTCATATCGTCAATCTGAATTACAATGTCGCCTTTAAGCAGCCCGGCTTTATCGGCAGTCTTATCTTTTGTTACCGCATCTATTCTCATTCCTTTGCCTTCCCATGCATGATCGGGAATCACTCCGAGCGTGACACCGGGACGTTTGTTGCGATCGCCACCCCTTGTATCGCCGCGGACAAAGTTCAGCTTTTGCAGGCCATCCAGCTCCTCGGTTATTTTTAATGCAATCATCAGCACATCGGCCATTCCGGCACGGTTGATTTTTTCGGCATCATCCGTTGGTTTGTGATAGTCTTCGTGCATCCCTGTAATGAAAAACAACACGGGAATATTTCTCAGATAAAACGACATCTGATCTGACCCGGCAGTACCTGACTCGCTTTTTCGGATGGTTACAGGGCCCGCATACGCGGCTGTAATCAGACTGTCCCACTCAGTAGCTGTTCCTGTCCCAAGTATGTTCAGTTTTTGTTCTGTACCATTCATGCGGCCTACCATGTCGAAATTCAGCATGGCAATAATGCTTGTATCGGCAATGATACGCTGATTAAGAAAAGCTTTGCTGCCCAGTAGTCCTTTTTCTTCGGCACTGAATGCAACAAAAACATAATTGTGCTTATTGGTACCACTGTTATACAGAATGCGGGAAAGTTCCATCAGCAATGCGGTTCCGCTCGCATTGTCGTCAGCTCCGTTGTGAATGGCGCTGTCTGTACTCAACGAGCCTGAGGAGCCAAATCCGACATGATCATAGTGGGCTCCGAACACAAGGGTTGTAGGCTTTCCGTTGTCGATCCATGCAGCCACATTGTATCCGGTTTTTTCATTTTTCGAGAATTCACATTCACTGTGAAGTTCTGAATTATTTTTTTTCAGAATTTTTTTCGAAAGGGTTTTTCCGACGCATAATACTGGAATATTTGGCGAGGCCTTATCCAGGTTGATTCCAGCGATTGCCGGGAATTTTTTTACATTGCTGCTGACAAGAATTACTGCCTCCGGATTCATGGATGTTGCTTTTGCAACTGCTGATTCAAGCAGTGGCATGTATTGCTGATTAGCAGCGTCAGCACAGGTGTCAGTGTAGTTAATATCAATAACAATTACAATGTTTTTATTGAATGAAGGATTCAACTTATTAAAATCTGAATCTTTCAATCCATGACCGGCAAAGAAAATGTTTCCGCTGAAATTGTAGTTTACCAAAGGATTTAGATACAGAAAATATTCATTCTGATCGTACGATTTTCCATCAATGGATATTTTCCCTGATTTATAGGTGTATCCTTCGGAAAAATTGAAAGGGATCCAGTAGTTTTTGTCCGGAAGCGGCTGCAGGCCAGCGTTTTTGAACTGCGAAGCAATGTAGTACATCGCTTTCAGCTCTCCATCGGTGCCGGCTTCGCGCCCCATCATGCTGTCGTGCGCAAGTGCACTAACATGACCGTACATGCGATCAGCCAGCTGTTGTTTTATTTCCGGTGTGAAGTCCGGAATATATTGCCCCTGCAGAAAAAGGGTCTGCAGGAGCAATATTGAAATTAGAAAAATACGATGCATGTTGGTTTTAATTACAGGCCAAGATTAGCTTTGCCCTGTTTGAAAACGATGTCAACCGGGATTTTATTTGCTTCAAGTTTGTCAAGATCTTTCTGAAGGTCAGCAGGAATTACGCCATCGGTTTCTACCCATTTTTTTGCAGCAGCGTAATCACCGTCGCCCTGAAGAACAAGAATCTTTTTCACAAGTGATTCAACCACTGAAGGCATTTTGTTGAAATCAACAACGTAAAAACCTTTGTCGTTGCGACTGATTGCGCCGTTATCCATGAAATATTTGAAGCACATCATGTTTGCTTTTCCATGTGCGCTGGCTGCGCCAAAACGTACCGAGCGGAAAATTCCGGCAACAAAAGAAACGTAATTTTCTTTCAGGTCACCATCGGTGATTTCGCCCATTTCACGCAGCTTGGTCACCAGGAATAATCCTGTAATGTCGGCTTTGCCTTCTTCGATGGATGAATACATATCCTGAAGAACTTCGCGTACTGTTCCTTTTCCATTGATGGTGTTTTTAATTCCAAGGCCGTGTGCCACTTCGTGGAACATTACGTTGTGGAAGAATGCGTCGAACTTCACATACTGACGCTGCGAAGGATCCATCAGAATATTGGCAATCGGAAGAAGAATTTTGTCGAACTTGGCCTGCATAGCGTTTTTCAGCTGCAGTTTGCGGGTTCCTTTGCTCAGCTGAACTTTCTCATCGTTCGGAAGGTTGATGGCAATGGTCTTGCTGCCGGCATTGCAGTCGCCACCATAAAATACAGCGGAGTAAACATTCATGTCGCTGTCGGCGCCTGGTACTTCTTTTTTGTATTTGTCTTCAACCGGAAGTTGTTTCTGCAGCTCAGGAAGCAGCTTGGCAAAACGCTCCAATTTTTTGCTCCATTCAATATCTTTAATAAGAATAAAAGATTCGAAGGCGGCTTTGTAGCCATACAGCGCATCTTCGTAATTTTCAATCGGTCCGACAACAAAGTCGATGTTCGACGTTTTCATATCCATCCAGGCCATGTCGCTGGCATAATAATCAGAAGTCATGAGCGCTTTTGCACGGAGTTCAAGATATTTTTTCAATCCTGCATCTTCGGCCAGGGCAGCGGCTTTGATCAATAAATCAGATGCTTTCTGCAACTGTTCTTTAAAAATTTCGTGATACCAAACCACTTTCAGCGATTTATCTTCATTGCGCTGAATGACCGTGTATAAGCTGGTTTTGTTTTTGTCGGCCAGTTTTTCAAATTCCTCTTTGGTCATGTCGGCAGGATAGAATCCGGCGCCCAGCGGCTTTTCGCCAAAACTGCCCATAAACGGCTTATTGTCGCCCAGGCGATCCCAGGGGCCATAGTTGATTTCTGCAAATCGTTTTGTGTCCGGATCTTTTATGGTGTCGAGAAAAGCTTTTTTATCGCCGATGGCCAGTTGCCAATGCAATCCATCCATAATTTCAGCAACGTCGAAAAGAATCGAAACAATTTGTTTCTCTTTCGCAGTCAGGTGGCTGATGTCGGCGGTGAGTTCCACCATGGCATACTGATCAACTTTGTCTTTCATAGTAACGGCCGTTGAGTCTTTTTTATCTTCAGTTTTTTTCTTGTCCGATCCGCAGGAGGTGATGGCTGCTGCAGAAAAAACTAATGCAAGTATTAATGCGGTTTTTTTCATTGGAGGGTTAAATTTAATGCTAAGGTAGAAAAAAATATGAACACGGAATCATGAACACCGAACAAGGAAGGAAGAAGTGAACATCAAATTCTGAATATGGAACAAGGAAGGATGAAGGACCGTTATAAGATATATGACGCTTGATTTTTGATTTGAGAAGTGGCGACTTGTCACAGCTTGTCACGTTTTACGTGATTTCACGTGAAGCCGTCAAAAATGTTACGAGGTTCACTTTAGGGAGGCTGTCACAAAACCAGTATCAGCAATTCAACATTCCAGAGTTCGCAGAGAATCGCAGAACATGGAATAGTTGATAAGTGGATTAAACATCCGACTCTTCCAGGTTCTCCATTGTATTCCGAACTCTTGAAGGTCGGTGTACTCGTAAAAGTTTTTGTTTTTGATACGGACCAACCTGAGACATCCTTAATGTCAATAGAACTGGATCCCGCCGCTGTCATCCTGAGACCACCAGCAAAACGCGTTTTGCAACCTAAATAAAAAATGAACAACTTTGTGCTCGCAAGGAGATTGCCGGCGAT
>MEOQ01000032.1 GCA_001769275.1 Bacteroidetes bacterium GWF2_43_63
TGCGACAAATTTCATCATTTTTTGTCACAACTAACTGATTTTCAATAGCGATTTTTCAACATGGCAACAGGGGCGGACAAGTCAGGACTACCATTGATGTCACAACTCCAGATTTCACCCTGATCCCAGCTCCTGTTACTCTGAGCTCCGCCGCTGTCATCCTGAGTGTTTGAAGTGACGACCCGAAAAATAAGTTAGCTTCAAACGTATCGAAGGAGACAGCGAAAATCAATATGTTTATGGAAATTTTCTAACACTCACATATATAGTAACTTGTAGAGGCAAATTTTAAAAGGGATTGGAATACATTATTGTTTTATTGTTCTTTGATAAATATAGTTCTGAATAGAATTCCGACATTCTGACAATTTTCAATTTGTCACTTTGATTTAATTCAAAAAATGATTGATCAAAAAATTCATGGGACAATTCGTTTCTATAGAAGTATAAATTATAAAATAATAATCTTGTGAATGAACGAAAAGAGCTTAGGATTTTAAAAGCTCCTGTTTTTGTATTAGGCAAGATGATTCTCATTTGAAAGAATCCTAATGATTTTTCGAAACGACCTAATTTTGGTATATCAACTACGTTTTTCTCAGCATACTCAAATGGTTTCGAATTCTCTGGCTCGTCACAATTGTAATAGTTGTAATACTTTTTTGCCAATTGTTTTGGGTTGTATATCTTGTCATTGAAGTACAAAATACCCTCTTCGTCAATAGTAATTCTGAATCCCATCTCCTGTATTCCGCATGGCATTTTATTTGGTTCCCTAAAAACAAAGATAAGGCTACATTTTGAGCCCAAAGGAAATTCTTCAAATAGAAATGCTTGTTCACTGTTATTCATTAGTAGAGGCACAATAAGATTCTTATAATAGTTTAAACATGAGGCATTCTCTTCGCTTAGATATCTAATGATAGTCATCGTTTTGATATCATCGATTGTGTAAAGCTCAGCATTGCCCTCAACTTTTTTATTTGTGCATGCGGCAACTAAAACAGAAACTAACAAGATGGAAAAACCTTTAAGCATAGATCGTTTGAATCTATAAATTTATTAAGTAACATGGAATATCTTTAAGCAAATCAGTTTTCGGATTAAAATTTTGAAAAATGATAATTTAAGTTCTTTTCATGCCTTGTTTTCGTTATTCATCTGTGTAGAGGGAAATTTAAAAATGAAACAATTTTTATACAACCAAAAATACATATAAAAATATTTTCATGTATTGAAATATGAGATTTCAAAAGTACTTCAAGGTGCAGTCATAGTACCGACCGAAAGCGACGAAATGTTCAAACGCTCCTTCTTCCTTCTCATTTCCTTGTTCCTTATTCATCTTAATTTCATGAAGCTCGTCAAGTTCATAATGTAGAAAGGCACTTTTTATAGTTGTCAGTTGTGAGTAGTCAGAGACCAGTTTTAATGTCACTCATACTCTCACATTTGCGAAGCACACATCGACGCAGTCGCACATTTCCACACTTCCTTGTTCAGTGTTCAAATCACCCTTCAAATCAAAAATCTCAAATCTGATATCTTAAATCATCACTTCGCCCAGCCATCCTTCAGCGTCACCGTCCGATTGAAAACCGGCTTTCCTTCAGGGCTTTCCTTGTCAGGAACAAAATATCCGAGCCGCTCAAACTGAAAGTATTGTCCCGGTTTTGCGTCTGCCAGTGCGGGCTCGCAATATGCAGTAACCGTTTTTATGCTGTCGGGATTCAGGTAATCAACAAATGTTTTTCCTTCTTCGGCATCGTCAGGTGCGTGAACCGTGAAAAGCCGGTCGTAGAGTCGTGTTTCGCAGGCTACAGCTTGCTTTGCGGGAACCCAGTGAATCGTTCCTTTTACCTTGCGGCCATCAGGACTATTTCCACCGCGACTGGCCGGATCAATTTCTCCGTAAATTTCAATCACACTTCCGTTTTCGTCTTTTTTGCATCCGGTGCATTTTACGAAATAGGCATAACGCAGACGTACTTCATTGCCCTGATACAGACGGTGATAGCCTTTTACGGGTTCTTCCATGAAATCCTCGCGCTCGATGTATAATTCACGTCCGAAAGGAATTTCGCGGGTTCCGGCTGCTTCGTCTTCCGGATTATTGATGGCCGTTAAAAGATCGGTGTTGGCATCGTCGAAATTCGTGATAATCAGTTTCACCGGATTCAGCACGGCCATGCGGCGTTCGGCGCGTTTGTTCAGGTCTTCGCGTACGCAGAATTCAAGCAAACCAAGTTCAATTACATTCTCGCGTTTTGCAATGCCCACCTTGTCGGCAAACATTCGGATGGATTCGGCTGTATATCCACGACGACGCATCCCGCTGATGGTCGGCATCCGCGGATCGTCCCAGCCATTTACGTATTTTTCGTTGACCAGCTGCAGCAGTTTACGCTTGCTCATCACGGTATAACTCAGATTCAGTCGTGCAAATTCAATTTGCTGTGGCGCATGAATGCCGATGTTTGCAATGAACCATTCATATAATGGGCGATGTACTTCAAACTCAAGCGTGCAAACCGAATGGGTGATGCCTTCCATCGAATCGCTCTGTCCGTGCGCATAATCATACATTGGATAAATGTTCCACTTATTTCCTGTGCGGTGGTGTTCCGAATGCAGAATGCGGTACATAATGGCATCGCGCATGTGCATGTTGGGTGAGTTCAGATCAATTTTGGCGCGTAAAACCATGGCCCCATCAGGAAATGCGCCATCGCGCATGCGACGGAATAATTGCATGTTTTCTTCAGGCGTGCGGTCACGATGTTCGCAGGCAATGCCCGGGCGCGTAGGCGTGGTGCGGTTTGCGCTGATTGTTTCCTGACTGCATTCGCACACATAGGCTTTGCCGCCCTGAATCAGTTTTTCGGCCCAGTCATACAACTGCTGAAAATAATCACTGGCGTAAAACTCATTGGCCCATTCAAAGCCGAGCCATTTAACATCCTCCTTGATGGAATCGACATACTCAACTTCTTCCCGGGTCGGATTGGTATCGTCGAAACGCAAATTGCATTTGCCGTTGTATTTGCGCGCCAGTCCAAAATTCAGGCAGATGCTTTTTGCATGGCCGATGTGAAGATATCCATTGGGCTCAGGCGGAAAACGAGTCAGAACGTAATTAAAACGTCCGCTCTCCAAATGCGAGTCAATGATTTCTTCAATAAAGTTTTTCTGCACTTTTCCTTCTTCAGGAAGATTGATTTTTTCGTCGGCCATTTTTTCTACTTTTGTACAAAATTACGAGCAAAATTTTTATCAACCACTATTTATGGAGATTATTTCAATTGAAGGGATGGAATTCCGCGCTCCGGTGGGGTGTTTCGACGAAGAAAAAATTGTTCATCCGGGCTTTTCCGTTGATGTGTACATCTCGTTTGATGCATCTGATGCAATGATGAGCGACAAACTTGACACTACGATCAACTATCAGGCGGTATATCTTCGGATAAAAGAAATAATGGAAGTGCATCACAATATAATTGAGCATGTGGCGAATCATATCCTCGATACTATTTTGAATGATTTTGCAAAGGCACAACATGTGCGCTGCAAAATTCATAAAACTTTTCCGGCCCTTGGCGGCCGCATTGCTGCTGTTGCTTTCGAAGCAGAGCGGGGGAGATAGGTTCCCATCCTTCGAAGGTTGGCTGCTATCTTATCACACCACCAGTAACTTTTTCTGGCGCGGATTTGCAATCCGTGACAGATAAGGTTTATCTTATCACACCACCAGTAACCTTCAACACATCATTGGTAATTCTTTCCATCGCCTTGTCAACCTCAACATCAGTCAGGGTTTTTTCATCGTGACGGAACATGAAACTAACGGCGTAGCTTTTCTTATTTTCCCCAAGTTTTTTATCGATGTAAACATCAAAAAGATCAACTGCTTTCAATAGTTTCTTTTCAGCTCCCTGTGCGGCTTTCTGAATTGCTTCAAATGAAACATTGCCGTCAAGCAGCAAGGCCAGATCGCGGCGCACAGCCGGAAATTTCGGAATATCCCTGAATCTGATACTGGTCTTACGGATTTTTTTCAATAACAAATCGAGGTTCACTTCTGCATACCAGATATTCGCATCAACATCGGAAAGCTTGCAAATGTTTGGATCAGCTAAACCAAAGGATGCAAGCGGCTTTTCATTAAGCATGTAGGTCATGCCAAAGACAAACTGATTGTTCACTTCTGTTTTGGCGACAAGCGAATCCATGATGCCAAGGTATCCGAAAACGCCTTCCAAAGCGGACTTCATACAGAAAAAATCAGATTCTTCGGGTTTGTATTTCCAGTTTTCGGGACGTTCGTTGCCGGTCATAATCAGCGAGAGCATGTTGGTCTCGGAAAAGCGTGCCATCACAGGTTTTTCTTTGTCCTGTGTGTTTTTGACATACGTTTTCCCGGGTTCAAAAAATTTCAGGTCGGCCGCACTCCGATTGATATTATGAGCAACCGACTGCAACATGCCGGATAACATGCTGTAACGCATCACATTCAGCTCGCGGCTAAGCGGGTTTTGCACAGTAACAATGCTGTCAACCGGATACACACTGGCTTTTTCATACCATTGCATACTGTTGAGAGAGTTGCACATTATTTCACTGAATCCGTTGGCTGCAAAATAATTGGATACTTTTTGTATCAGTTCGTGTAAGGTAATTCCTTTGCTCGTCGGGTAAATCGTATTCGATTTTTCCGGCATCGGAATATTGTTGTATCCATAAATGCGAAAAATTTCTTCATAAACGTCCACTGGACGGGTAACATCGGTGCGGTTGAGCGGAACTTCGACCGTAATTTCTTCTGCATTTTGTTTTGAAATTACAAAGTCCAGATCTTTCAGAATTCCAATGGTTGTTTCAACTGAAATTGGAGATCCTGCGAAAGTGTTCATGGCAGTGAAGTTCAGCGTTACAACTGGTTTCTCGGCTTTTGCCGGATAGAAATCCGATATCTCGGAACTGATACTGCAGCCTGTAATTCCTTTCAATAATAAAGCAGCCCGTTTGATGGCATAAATAGTGATTTCCGCATCCGTGCCACGCTCGAAACGAAACGACGCATCGGTGTGCAATCCATGATACTTGGCGGTTTTACGCACGGATACCGGATTGAAACAGGCACTTTCGAGAAACACTCTTTTTGTTTCCATGCTAACGCCGCTATGTGTGCCGCCGAAAACGCCCGCGATGCACATACCTTTTTCTGCATCACAGATCATCAGGTCGCGCGAGGTGAGCTTGCGTTCAACGCCATCGAGCGTAGTAAATGGACTACTATCGGGCAAACATTGTACAATCACTTTTCCACCGCTGATTTTGTCGTAATCGAAGGCGTGGAGCGGCTGTCCAAGCTCAAGCATCACATATTGCGTAACGTCGACAACTACATTGATCGGACGTAGTCCGGCGGCTTCCAGATTTCTTTTGAGCCAGTCCGGACTTTCAGTGACATTAAGATTTGTGAGCGTCAGACCGCTGTATCGGATGCATGCTTCTGGATTTATTACTTCAACTGGAGTGGTCAGGTCGTTGTTGTCTACCTTGAAATCCTCCACCGATGGCATTTGCAGCTGAACGGAATTTTCTCCGCAACGGTTGTGCAGCGCGGCCGCCAGATCTCGTGCTACGCCCGTATGACACATCGCGTCGCTGCGGTTTGGAGTTAAGCCAATTTCAAAAACTTGATCGGATGAAAGATTGAAAAGTTTTGCTGCCGGCATGCCTTTTTCAGTCGCCGGATCCAATATCATGATTCCTGCGTGTGAGGTGCCGAGGCCAAGTTCGTCTTCAGCACAGATCATCCCGTTGCTTTCGATGCCTCGCATTTTGGCCTTCTTAATAACCAAAGTGGTGCCGTCCGATTTGTATAAAGTGGCTCCGGGTAAGGCAATCAACACTTTCTGTCCTGCGGCAACATTCTGAGCACCGCACACAATCTGTAATTGCTCCGTGCCGACATCTACCTTCGTTAGTGAAAGATGCTCGGTGCCTTCCACATGCGCGCATTCAAGCACGTGGCCGACAACAATTCCCTGCAATCCGCCCTTGATTTGTTCGTGCTCTTCAAGACCTTCCACTTCAAGACCATTGTCGGTCAGAATTTTCGAAATGGTATCTGCGGGCAGGTCAGTGTTCAGATATTGTTTCAGCCAGTTATATGAGATTTTCATCCTGAAAAATTTTCAGCAAAGATACTGAATTCCGGCTTTTTTCAATCCAAACATATGAACTTCATTTCTTCAATCATTCCCGAGTCCAATCGATAAGCCGCAGTGCTGCGCAGGCAGGACATGGAATAGTTTGTACCTAACGCTTCTGGTAATTGCTAAATTTGTACATTTACATGACTAAGTTCACATGAAAAGAATAATAATCCTGTTTTTTCTGTCATGTCTGTTATCTGGAGTTCTCAATGCTCAGGAAAACAAAATCAGCTCGCGCAATGGTCAGGTTTTGCCTGTAAATGGAGCCATCCGGATATTGTTGATTTTTGTTGAGATTGAATATCCGGGCGGCGTTGACAAGTATGCTTCGGAAGTTGGTGAACAGTGGAAACCCGGCTCATATCCTGTCTGGTCAAATGACCTTTTTGATGCGAATGCTTCTTCAGATTTGAAAGGTATTGCAACCCGTTATTATCACGAGAGCTCTTTTGGAAACTACAGTGTTTATGCTGATATTCTGCTGAATCCGGACAACCCATCTATCCCGTTTCAGTATAAAAGCAATGGCGAAGTTAATGTTTCTAATATTCTGATCGATGCATGGAACAAAGGATTTAAAACAAAATCATCTTTGCCGGCTGATAGTTTTGATCTCTGGGTAAAATCCAAATCTGGTGAAATAAAACAATCGAGAACGATGGATGAACCATTATCATTTGATCATGTAATGGTTATTGCGCGTAATTGTACATACCCGGGCAGTCTGGCCGGATATGCGTCGGCCGGAAATTTATCGGGCAAAGCTCCCTTCAGGACCGATTCATACAGTGTGTTCGCTACGCGAAGTGCGAATCCGCTGAATATTCTTTTGCACGAGTATAATCATTTGCTTTTTGGAGGAAACAACGTGCATTGCTGTGGAGGAAACCATATGGCAAGCGGCAATCAATTGTTTTTATCTTTTCAGGGCGGATGGGGAATGATGGGAGCTGCCAATAAATCATTGATGACCTGCAATGCCTGGGATCGCTACAAGCTTGGCTGGAAGCTACCTGACAAAGATTTGTATATTTCTGCAACTGATACATCAGGAAATGAGATTAATTCTGATTTCGATTTCAGCGACAATCGAATTGTTGACACACTGATAGTTCTCCGCGATTTTGTAACTTATGGAGATGCGCTCAGGATAAGACTTCCGGGTATTCCGGATAATGAGTATCCTCAATGGTTATGGGTTGAAAATCATCAGACAAAAAGTTTAACGGAAGCACTTTTGATATTTTCCAATACCAGGAGTCGGGTTGCACCGATCTTGCCGTCCCGGGATTATATGCATATATTCAGGTTGATCACAATGAACTCGAAGGGATGAAGGCTTTCGGAGGAAATGCTGATTTCATTAGGGCTCTGCCGGCAAGCGGCATGTACGATTTTGTCTGGGGTGACACTCTTGTAAGAAACAATTGGTGCCAGAATAATAAACAATATTATCCTTTTGAACGCAAATCAATACTGAAAAACCCTTTGAGCGGCAATGCCGTGACCGAAATGCCTGCGTTTGACGAGAACAATGATGGTCATCTAGAGGAAAAAGAAAAACGTGACCCGGCAATTGAATTTGTTTCCGGTGAATACTTCAACAATCTTCCATACCTTGGAGAGTCAGAAATGGCTTATACGCTAAGCGGAAATAATAAAATCGGAATTGGCACCAACCCGTCTTCGGCAAATTCGCTTACAATGCTCAACGACAATAAGGCTGTCAACAAGGGACTGGTTCCGGATAACCGAATAATCTACCTGAATTCAGTCAGTGTTGAAATTGTACGCGAAGACTGGCCTTCATCGGGCGATGTGCTGGTGCGGGTTCGCAACGGTGATAATATTGTCTCGCAAAATGTACGCTGGTGCGCTCCGAAAATTGTTCTGTCCGATCTTCCGACTGATAATCAATTTGACCTGATCGTGGATAATAAAAAACGAGTTATTATTGATGCAGGACTCACTCCAACGCGCATTGATTCAGCAATAATGGTCAAAGGGAAAAAAGTGATCACAGATTACACACATTTTGAAATGATGCCCGGTACCCGTATGTTGCTCAAGAAAGGTGCAAGACTCGATATACGCAACGGATCAGTATTTCATGTTTCAAAAGGCGCTGTAATCGTTCTGGAAAAAGGCGCAAAAATAATCGTCAGCAAAGATTCAAAGCTTATCAATGATGGTGAAATAAGAAAGCTGTAAGTATTACTGATTTTGTGTCTTATTTTTCGTCTCTCACATTCCCACATCGGTGCACTTGTCTCAGCTTGCCACGTTTTACGTGGTTTTTAAGTGAGCCGCACATACGACGCAGTCGCACATTTTCACATCCTACTCAACAGCATCCTCCAGCGCTTTCAGCGTAAGTGGCTTTGCAACTATTTTTCCTTCAGTATCAATCACAAAAAAGCTGGGCGTTCCCCACACATTCCAGCGAATGGCATTGGCTCCGTCGTATCCTTTTAGATCGCTTAGTGATGGCTCTGGAAGATTTTCCTCAAGCATTCCGCCCAACCATTTGTTTTCATCCGTGTCGATGGAGTAGGAGAGAAGGACAAGATCCGGATTGTTTTTCAGAAAATCGAGTACATGTGGAATAGCTTCGCGGCAGTGTTCACACGAAGACTCCCAGAACATAACAATAACTTTATTTCCAATAAAATCACTGAGCGATACTGTTTTTCCTTCTCGATCAATTCCTGTCAGCTCCGGCGCGGCTGTACCCTTTTTCATGTTTTTAATGGAAAGCGCCTTGCGCTCTGCTTCGCTCGGAATGCCACCTTCGCACGATGAACCATGCATATAGGTCTCAAAAAGATGTAAATAAACATCATCAAAGCCAGACGACTCAAAAGTGTTAAGCAATAAATCCAAAACGTAATCAAACTGCTTGTTATTCCACGAAAAACTGCTCATGATAAAATCAGATGTCCTGATGTACCCGGCGCTCGTTTTTTCATCCGTAAAATTCCTTAGGTAAAAACTGCAGACATCGTAGATTACACGTGTATTTACAAGGCAGCTGTCGTATTTGTCGATATTGTCAAAATAGTGTCGTTTCAGAAAATCATACTCCGACTCAAATCCATGATTAGGATTAGCTTCTGAAAACGTCTTGAAATCAGGTGGAATGCTGCTTTTGTAAAGTTTTACAGAGAATAATCCCGGCTTTTCTTTGTCGAGCGAAATAATCCTTTCCTGAAGTTCTGCAACTTTATTCTGTAACTGGCTTTTCACTTTCTGCAGCTGAACCTGCATTCCCTTTTCATAGTATTCATCGCCAACCGCCGACAAACTGTCAATGGAACTTTCAATGGCTCTGAGCTTGTAAAAAGCCTTGTTTTCTTCCGAAACGAGAATTTTTATTCCCAGGTCTTTTTCAAGATTATCAGCAGTGAATTCAATAATATTTTCTTTGTTTATCACTAGATTGATAAAATATTTTTCTTCCCAGAAGATATAATACTCGCCGGTGACCGGAACTGTATCTGACGAAAACAAAACTTCACCTTTTACCGATTTCATGCTGTCTGCAATCTCCCAGGTGGAGCCCTCAACCGACAGCAGGTAAATGGTGGCCGGCCGCTGAAAATTGGATATCTGCCCCTTCAACACAAAATCACTTTGTGAAAAGCTGGCAACGCATGAGAATAAAAAGAAAAAAGTCAGGCCGATCCGGGTCATATTCGTATTTTTCAAGCCCAAAATTAATCAATTTCCGGGCCTTTTCAGAAAGTTCAGTTTTATATGAACGGAATAATGCAATATTACCCATAAAATTTCGTAATTTTACAATCCTGTTTTTCAAAACGGTCGTATGAGCATGCGCAAAACCATAGTGTTTTTTTTCCTCTTTGTTTGCCTGATGCCTTTTCAGAAGATATCGGCGCAGTTTTACAGTGGGAGCCATATGACTTTTGGGAAAAACAGGGTCCAGTACAACGAAGAGCGTATTTGGAGCCAGTTTCGGTTTAAGGATTTCGATTTTATTTTTTATCAGGATGGACGTAAAATCACCATCAACGCGGCAAAATATGCCTCTACTGCTTTAAAAGAAATTTCAGATAAGCTTGGATATAAGCCGGAAAGTAAAGTTCAGTTCATTGTTTTTAATTCACTGAGTGAAATGAAATCCTCCAATATAGGACTCGATAATGAAGTTCTGTACAACATCGGCGGAGTAACAAATGTGGTTGACAATAAAGTCTTTCTTTATTTTGATGGAAATTATCTTCACCTTGAAGAACAAATCCGCAGTGGAATTGCGCGTGTTATTCTGAATCAGATGATTTATGGCGATCAGATTACCGCCAATATAAAAAACTCCACGCTAATGGCGTTGCCTGAATGGTACCTCGGTGGCCTGGAATCTTATCTTGCTGCTGATTGGAATTCCGAGCTTGATGAAAAATTACGCGATGCAGTAGTTTCCGGAAAGTTCAGAAAATTTAATCATCTTGAAGGTGCCGATGCCACTTTGGCGGGACACTCGGTTTGGCGGTTTGTTGCCGAAAAGTATGGCAGCAATATGATTCCGAATATCATTTATATGACCAAGGTCTCACGCACCGTCGAAAACGGTTTTCTTTTCGTTCTCGGAATTTCTTTCAAAAACCTCATCCGTGAATGGTACGCAAATAATCAGACCGTTTATTACAACGATATTGCAGACAGAATTTCCCCTCCGGAACATAACGCTCCTGTAAAGATTAAAAAGAAAAACCATTACTATCAGGCTAAAGTCAGTCCCGATGGACGCTATCTGACTTATGTAATGGATAAGGTTAATAAAAAGAAACTGTTTATTGTCGATCGCCAATCCGAAAAGAAAAGGAAACTTTTTCGCTTGGGCACTAAAATGAACGAGACTCCGGATATGACTTATCCAATAACAGCGTGGCATCCAACTTCGGGACTTTTTGCGTGGGAGGTTGAGAATAAAGGTCGCCGGAAACTGTATCTCTATAATGTGAATGATGAAACCCGCGAAGAGTTTTTTATTGATAATATCAACAAAGTGCTCGATATGGCCTACTCTCCGGATGGTTCGGTGTTGGCAATGTCTGCAGTAATAAATGGCTACAGCGATATTTTTCTTTTCTATACCGGCAGCAGATCTTTTACGCGGATAACCAATGACGTTTACGATGATCTTCAGCCAAGGTTTATTGATAATGGCCGTTTGATTGCCTTTTCTTCAAACAGGGTCAGCGATACACTGGAGCTTGAGCAGGAGACATATCTGACCGACAACTCCAAACCTGTGATCAGGCAGCAATCGTTTGATATTTTCGCTTACGATATAATATCCAAACATCCGGTAATGCGGCGCGTGACAAATACGCCAGCTGTAAATGAAACATCACCCATGCCCTGGGATGGAAAGTATTTTTCCTTTTTATCCGATCAGAATGGCATCAACAATCAACTGATCGGGTATTTTGACAGTACCATTGATTATGTTGATACGGCGGTACATTACAGATACTTCACAACAACTTCTCCGGCATCCAATTATAGCTCGGCAATCAGAGAACAGGAGTCGTATTTCAATTCCGATTCAGTTGTTCAGGTTTTTACGGTGGGTAAATCTTCGCGCATTGTTGTTTCAGAAAAAAACAGCGTTGACAATTTATCAGCGCTCGACAAACCGTTCAATACTTTATGGGCTGAGGAAAGAAATATGCGTTTTAATATGTCGCAATCAAGACCCGACACAACGCATCAAAAGAATAAATCCGGGCAGAAGCAGGGATTTGTTTCATCACAGAAAGATAGCGGTAATGTCAATATTTACAACTATCGGTTTTCTACCAATACCAGCAAGAATCCGAAAAAGAATAATTCGGTAAAAGCAGATTCAATTGAAAAATTTACTTTGCCGCACCAGCAGAATTATGATGTCGAATATAGCATTGACAAATTAGTATCGCAACTTGATTTCTCTTTTCTGAATACTACTTATCAGCCTTACGACCGATCTGTTGTTTCATTTGGCAATGCCGGAAACAACCTCCTTTTCCAGATGAGCGTATCTGATCTGCTCGAAGATAAAAGAATCTCCGGGGTTGTACGATCATCGCTTTCTCTCGACAATAATGAGTATTTTATCAGTTACGAAGATCTGTTCCGGCGCCTTGACCGACAGATTGTTTTTCATCGCATGACATACGATGCTGCAAACGAAAATTCATATGTAAAGCATCATTTACATGATCTGAATTATATTTTTAAATGGCCGTTCTCTCCCGTGCTTGCAGTGAAAGGAACCATTATCCTCAAATATGATAATCAGGTTTACAAAAGCATTGATGATTTCTCTCTTGCCGCGCCCGATATAAATACATACTGGGGTGGAACCAGATTCGAACTGATTTTCGACAATACGCGCCCGGTAATGACCAATATTATGTACGGTCTGCGTTATAAAATCTTTGCAGAATACTATCAGGGGATAAACAAATCCGAACTCAACCTTATCACGGCTGGTTTCGATATCCGACATTATTCAAAAATTCACAGGACTTTTATCTGGGCCAATCGTGTTGCTTTTGGCACTTCCTTTGGCTCAACACGGCTTCTGTATTATCTTGGAGGCACTGATAATACTTTTCTCCCGTCGTTCAACACCCAGCAGCCGGTTGATACCTCAATGAATTTTGCTTTCCAGACAATAGGCACCAACCTGCGTGGCTTCCCTCAGAACATCCGGAACGGAAATACTTTTGCGGTAATCAATTCCGAATTGCGTTTTCCCGTGTTCCGCTATCTGCTGAACCGACCCATTAAATCTCAGTTTATTAATAATTTTCAGATTGTCGGTTTTGGCGATTTGGGCTCTGCCTGGCTTGGACTTAACCCTTATTCGGAAAAGAATGTAATGGTGCCCGAAACATATTACCAGAAGCCAATAACTGTTGTTGTAAAAACTCCGCGTAATCCTCTCGTGGGTGGTATGGGTCTCGGCGTTCGCACAACCATATTTGGTTATTTTGTGCGCTTCGACGTTGCCTGGGGAATCGAAGAGTTGCATGTTTACAGACCGAGATACGTTTTGTCATTTAGCCTTGATTTTTAATTATGGAATACTCAAAGAATATTGAATCACTGGCTGAGCAGGTATATCCACAACTTGTTGATATTCGCCGCCATCTGCATAAATTTCCGGAACTTTCCGGCTCTGAAAAAAACACAGCGTCTCATATCTGCGCTATTCTGGATGAATGGAAAATTCCTTATCGTGACGGCATTGGCGGATATGGAATCGTTGCACTCATCGAAGGAAAATCAGCAGGTGCTTGCGTAGCATTGCGTGCCGATATGGATGCGCTCAGTATTCAGGAGATCAGTAATTGTGAATACAAAAGCGCAATTGAGGGTGTTATGCATGCTTGCGGACACGATGCGCACATTGCCTCACTTCTCGGAACCGCCTTTATTCTAAATACTCTAAAAGATTCGTTTAGTGGTAGCTTCAAACTGATTTTTCAGCCTTCTGAAGAAAAATTTCCCGGAGGAGCAATTCAAATGATTCAGGAAGGAGTACTTGAAAATCCAAAGGTGAATGCTATAATCGGACAGCATGTATTGCCTGGTTTATCTACCGGGAGCATAGGCTTGAAGAGCGGCCCTTATATGGCTTCTACAGATGAAATTTACATAACGGTAACTGGTCGCGGAGGCCATGGCGCCACGCCAGAACTCAATATTGATCCTGTTGTCATTGCTTCACAAATCATTGTGGCTTTGCAGCAGATAACCAGCCGTGTGGCAAATCCATCCGTACCTACGGTGCTTTCATTTGGAAGAATGATTGCCGATGGTCGTACCAACATTATTCCAGAGGCGGTAACGATGGAAGGCACAATCCGCACTTTCGACGAAAAATGGCGTGCAGAAGCTCACAAGAAAATTATTTCCATTTCAAAAGGAATAGCTGAGGGATTTGGCGCAAAATGCATCGTCGACATTCATCATGGTTACCCGTTTCTGGTTAATGATGAAAAATGCACCGACATTGCTCGTCGCGCGGCCACTTCATTGCTGGGTAGGGAAAATGTCGTTGAGCTTCCATTGCGCATGACGGCAGAAGATTTTGCCTACTATGCTCAGAATGTGCCTGCAATATTCTACCGGCTTGGAATAACCGATTCCAAAACAAAAGAGCCGGCAGCAAATCTTCACACTGCCAGCTTTGACATTGATGAAAAGTCGCTGATAACGGGTTGCTCATGCATGGCGAAAATTGCCATTGACATGTTGTCGGAGCTAAACAATAAGCATTTATGAAATTGGTTTTAATCGTATGTTTAATTGGAAGCTTTCTTGCTTCCTGCACTTCAGGCAACAGTGATTCTAAGACTTACTACCATGGATTTGCCAATAATGCCTGGGAAGAGGGGAAAACGGTGTCTTTTTCATTTGATATTACCGACACAGCCTCGCCTTATGATGTTCATGGGAAAATGCGTATTACCGAAGCTTTTTCGTTTTCAACGCTCGACATGAGTCTTTCGTTGTTGACTCCATCAGGGTCTTCCCGCCACAAGAAAATTCATCTTGAAATGCGCAATAATTCAGGGGAAAGAATGGGTTCGCAGATCAACGATTATTATGAAATAGCATTCCCTGTTTATGATTCAATCAGATTTGCTGAATCCGGGAAATGGGTCATGAATTTCAATCACAATATGCCTGTAGATATTTATAAAGGAATGGTTGGCCTGGAACTTTTTGTTGAAAAACAGAAATAAAAAAAAGCCGCTCACAGAATTCCATGAGCGGCTCAATATATTTAGAAGTAATATTATTTCACAATCAGTTTGCTGATGGCAAAATTACCATCATTACCATTGATCATAACATTGTAGATTCCTGATTCCATTTCAGAAACATTTACGTCAGCACTTTGACTGAAGACAGTTGAAAAGACTACGCGTCCGGTCATGTCAACAACTTTCAGAATGCCTTCTGTTCCAGCTGAAACAGTCACAAATTCACTGGCAGGATTCGGATAAACGGAAGCACTGATTTCGTTTTCTTCAATAGCATTGTAAATCGTAACATCAGTAGCAGCACGTGGCTGAATTTTTCTTTCACTAAAACTGTAATCCATTATTCCGGTGATGTCATAATGTGTATTTAAAACGGGTGTATAAGCATAAATCAAATCACCAACTTTAAGACTTGACATTCCGTCGCCAACCAGCCATTCAAGATAAGTGTCTGGCATAGTTGTGCACTGAGCGTTGGTCACTTTGCAAAGTACGCCTTCGTACATTTCAAGTGCTCCGTCAGGAAGAGCAATATTGGTCACCTGAACCGGATTGCCACTGCTGACTTTGACATAGCTGCTTACAGATTTCAATTCTGTGAGATTGTAATATTCATCAACCACAGCAGCGAAAGTTACGCTGTCACCAATGGCTGGAGTGTTACCAGAGTCATAAACATAAACACCGCTCCATGGACCGGTTCCGTTCTGAATCCAATATGCACCTGATTTAGTGGCGCTGACAATACCACCGGTATTAACAGGTTGTCCAAAATAACTGCTGGCATCGGTAGTTGTGTATTGAATGTCGTATATTGAAACATTTGACATTGTACCAACTGAAACATAGAAAGAATCGATCTGCAGGTGATCGTTGGTTGCAAGAGTATTTCTTACAGAAAGAATAAATTCAGCAGTTGCTGAAGTAGTGTCGCAAAGAACGGTTTGCTCAACCTTGGTCCAGGTAGTGCCATTAATTACTACATAGCTATTGTATGCTCCGTAGTTTACACCATCAAAAAAACCAGTTCTGACTTCTCCGTTTCCACGGGCATAAAAACTGATGTTGTACACAGAGCCGGCAGTTACACTCACTGCTTTTGTCGAAACACGCTTGTGTGCTGTAGTGTCGTTGTTAATCTGCATTGAGTACGTTCCCTGATAAGGGTTGGTTGTGTACTGATCAACATCTGTAAATGTAATACTGGTGGCAACGCCAATCCAGTTTGTTGGAGTGTTCACGTCATCCCATGTTTCGAAACCACTGTAAAACACTTGTTGTCCGATGCCGCTCCCGATTGTCATAACAAACAATGCGGCTAAAAGTAAAGCTTTTTTCATAACAGTAAAAATTTTTCAAAGATAAGCATTAATTTTTTAGTAGGTTTGTATTCTGATATTTGTCATGCTATGAAGTGTAAAGAATTGTTTAATGCCATCGAAAAATTATTCCCGCTTTCATGGCAGGAAAATTACGATAACAGTGGCTTCCAGATAGGAAACCCGGACGATGAAATCAAGGGAATTTTATACACGCTTGATGTAACTCCTCACACGCTTGATCAAGCTATTGCTAATAGATGCAATGTCATCATTAGTCACCATCCACTAATATTTCAGGGATTGAAACAAATTAATCTGGCTAATTCAACTGGCCAGATCATCGAAAAGTGTATTCGCGAAAATATCACAATTTATTCTGCTCATACAAATTTCGACAAACATCCTTCTGGTGTGAGCGGTGCATTGGCTCAAATAATTGGTTTGGAAAATCCTGAAATTCTTGTTCCTGAAAATGGTTTGTTGAAAAAACTGGTTACGTATTGTCCCGAAGCGCAGGCCGCGTCTGTTCGAAATGCTTTGTTTGAAGCCGGAGCCGGCCATATTGGAAATTATGATTCCTGCAGTTTTAATATGTCTGGATTGGGCTCTTTCAGAGCTGGTGAAAACACAAATCCCTATGTCGGCGAAATTGGTGAAGTTCATTTCGAACCTGAAGTAAGAATTGAAACCGTTTTTCCCGTAAGTAAACAAGCTGCAGTTTTATCGGCTCTATTTGCATTTCATCCGTATGAGGAAGTTGCGTTTGATATATATTCACTCGAAAATCAATACCACGAATGTGGCCTTGGAATAATTGGAAATCTCCCTCAGCCTTTGTCATGTGAAGCACTCGTTGATTTAATAAAATCAAAACTGGGGGTTCAGTTTCTTCGTTGCAGCGCTTTTGTTTCTTCAGAAATCTCGAGGGTAGCCGTTTGCGGTGGTGCGGGAGCTTCGTTTATCAGCAGCGCTAAGTCAGCGGGAGTGCAGGCATACATCACCGCTGATCTGAAATACCACGATTTTCAGGCTGCTTCAGGAAGCATATTTCTGATCGATGCCGGCCATTATGAAACTGAAATTTTTGGTTTAAGTGCATTAAAGTCACTTGTTTCGGAAATTTTACCTAATTTTGTCCCTCACATTATTTCCCCGGACTCGAACTGGGTTAATACAGTATAAATCAAATTTATAATTGATATGGCTGTAAGCAAAACAAAAACCACCGACAAAAAGAAGTCAGCTTCTTCCAAGACAGCTCCCAAAAAAGCTGCTCCCGCTAAGAAAGCTGCTCCTGTAAAAAAAGTTGTTCCTGCCAAAAAGAGTCCTGTGAAAAAAGCTGCGCCTGCTAAAACTGCCCCTAAAAAAGCCGCTCCCGCTAAGGCTGTTTCAAAAAAGGCAGCTCCTGTAAAAAAGGTGGTTAATAAAATTGTCCCTAAGAAAGTGGCGCCAGCTTCCAAAAAAGCCATTAAAAAGGCCGTCCCAGTTAAAAAGGCACCAGTGAAAAAAGCTGTTGCGGCAAAAAAGGCTGCTCCTGCCAAGAAAGCTCCTGCTAAAAAAGCGCCAGTCAAGAAAGCTCCAGTAAAAAAAGCTGTTCAGCAAAAAAAAGCACCACTGGCAAAAAAACCAGCCGCAAAAAAAGCAGTTAGCTCAAAAGCTCCTGCGAAAAAACCTGTTTCAAAACCTCAGAAAAAAACAGTAATTGTAAAAACACCGGTCAAGAAAGCCACTGCCAAAAAAGTGGAACAAGCCGTGAAAAAACCCGCAGTACAAGTTGTCGCTCCTAAACAAAAAACGACAATTCCGATTGCGCCTAAAACCGAGAATCGTAAAATCCAAAATACAACCGAAAAAACGAAAGTGCCTGTGAAAAGTGTTGAGAAGAATGAAAAACTGAAAGAAGTGCCTGCTGCCAAGGAAAACAAAAAAATTGCAGCAGCTGAACCTGAAAGAAAAATTGAACAAACTGTGAAACCTGCATCAAAGAAAACTGAAAGCAAAAAAGAAGCAAATCCGGAACCTACTTATATTCCGTTTCCTGAAGGAAATCTTGAGAAATCAATCAGACTGAAGCTGGAAGCACTATACTCACTTCAGGTTATCGATACTCAGATTGATAAAATCAGAATTATTCGTGGTGAACTTCCACTCGAAGTACAGGATCTGGAAGATGAAATTGCTGGCATGAACACACGCCTTGAAAACTACAATGCGGAAATTGCGGCCATTGATAAATCCAAGGCTGAATATACGCAGGAAATTGCGCGCAGCAAGGAAATGGTGAAGAAATACGAGCAACAGCAAAAGAATGTACGCAATAATCGTGAATTCGAATCTCTTGCAAAAGAAATGGAATTTCAGGATCTGGAAGTTCAGCTGAGAAATAAAAAAATTAAAGAAGCTGAGGTTGCCCGTGAAGCAAAACAAAAAATGATTGACGAGCTGCGCAAGGTTCTTGATGTAAAAGTAGCAAACCTGAAAGATAAAATGGGCGAGCTGTCAGAAATTATTGCTGAAACTGAAAAGGAAGAAGAAGTGCTTTTGAAGAAATCAGACAAAGCAAAAGTTATTATTGAAGAACGCTACATGAATGCATATAGCCGCATTCGTAAAAGTGTCAGGAATGGTCTTGCGGTTGTTAAAATCGAAAGGCACTCCTGTGGCGGTTGTTTCAGTAAAATTCCACCGCAACGTCAGATGGAAATCAGAATGCATAAAAAGGTCCTTGTCTGTGAATATTGCGGCCGCATTATCGTTGATGAGTCTATCTCCGAGGCAGTTGAAAATCAAAATTAAAGAATAAAAAAAAGAGGGATTTTAATCCCTCTTTTTTTTGTACAGTATCTGAAATTATTTTCCACCAAATTTTGATCCAAGCGTAATTACAATACTGCTCCTGTTAAGGTCAGTAAGAACTGGCTCAAGATACATTCCCATGTTCTCAATGATTGAAGCATTGTAGAGATCATAGCTTTCATTTTTCATCGTGTAAACAAAAGCCAGATCGATATAATAGTTTTTTTCGCGGATTCCAAAACCAGCAGTGATGTTGCTTGTTGAATAATCTCTGGTGAACGAGCCGGCATAAGGTGATCCATAATATGAGTAACCTGCTCTGATGGAGAAAGGATTAAGCTTGAGTTCTCCTCCAACTTTAAAGTTGTTGGCAACAGCAAAATTTAATCCGATTGCTTCGTTGGCATCAAAGAAATCATACTCTGCATTTCTTGCACGCAGCTTGGCCTGACTGTAATCTACCATTTCATATTCTGCTGAAATAGCACCTATTTTTCCAATTACAAAGGCAATTCCTGCATTCAGTCTCATCGGGGTTGTCAAGCGATAATCATAAACTCCTTGAGGGGATTTTGACTCGAAAGTGGCGGTGTCAAGGTCTGAACGAATAACCCGGCTGTATGTGTCGTGCATGGCATAAAAAGTTGGGGTGTGAACAGCTCCTGAAATACGAACCCAGTCGGTAATTCTGTAAATCATCCCCAGTTTAAAATTGAATCCGGTACCGTGTGTGTTGAGTTCATCATTAACAGAAAGAGATTTAAAATAGCCAATGGTGTCGGCATCATCCAATTCCTTGTAATAGGAGTCTTCGTTGTAGTTTAAGAACGGGAACCCGAGTGTTGTTCCAATATAGAATCGGTCGTTATAGTTTCCACCTAATGTCATGACCATTTCATTTATTCCACCTGAGGTTGTAACGCTTTTCTGTTGCAAAACTCCACCCTCAAATGCTTTGATATAATCGTAGTCGGTACTGCCAGGATTCAGTAAATAAGTGTTCCAGGCAAGATCCGTGTCGAATGAATTTAATTCGTCGTGCCCGTATCCATTAGCCATGTTTTGGAAGACATCAAGAACAGAACTTGTAGAGTTGTGTCCACGCATCAGATAGCTGTTGTTAAAGTCAGCAAGTCTGTTTATTCCAAAACCGAACTGGATGTTTTTCCATTCCGCCTTTTCCCGGCTGCTTGAAATATCGCCTGAAAACACCATCCCGAAGTTTGGAATTGAAAACGCGGCTTTTGTGTCTTCTGATGTTGTTCCTAAAAAGGTTGAAGATGAGTTTGAGAAAGTGATCTGAGGAGTAAACATAAACTCCGAAGATTTATAGACGCCAATGCCGGCAGGATTGGTGCTGAGTACTGAAAAATCGGCACCCAGGGCTGAAAATGCACCCCCCATGGATGAGAAGCGGGCGGTGCCGCTGTTCATCAGAAAAGAGTATCTGAGGGCGTCGGTTTCATTCTGAGCTATTCCGGTAAAGGTCATAAATAGACCACACGCTATGATGATAATTTTTTTCATAACATCGAGATTTTCAAGTTTGACAAGAAGTTAATTACCGGCGTCCACTGCTGTGACTGCTGCTGCTTCCACCACTGCTTCCACTGCTGCTGCCGCTACTGCGACCTGAAGATGATGAACCGGATGAGTGTGACGATGACGAGCTGGAAGAGCTGCGTGATGAACCGGATGAATAGTTGCTGCTAGGGCGTGAAGTGCTGGAGCTGCTTGAACTACTCGGGCGTGAGTAACTGCTGTTGCTGCTTGAGCTGCTTGGACGTGAGTAACTGCTGTTGCTTCCGGAATTACTTGGTCTTGAGTATGTGTTGTTGCTTCCCGAATTACTCGGTCTTGAATAGGTGTTGTTTGATCCTGAATTCGAAGGTCTCGAGTAATTGCTGTTCGAAGAGTTACCAGAGGTTGATGGCCTCTGATAACTTGAATTATTTGAATTGCTAGGTCTCTGGTAGTTGTTGTTGCTTGGGCTGTTGTACTCGTTACTCGATTGAGGCTTGCTATAGTTTGGAGAAGTGTAGGTCTGAACAGGACGCTGATTCGATGAGCTGTTGGTTGGTTTGCCCTGATTTACATTCGAATTGTTATTGACCGGATTCTGCGTGTTAGTGTTGGGACGAGTAGTGCCAGAGTTCACGTTAGTGTTGTTGTTTGGACGAGTATAACCAGAGTTGGTATTCGTATTGTTTTCCGGGCGAGTAACATTGGTGTTCACTGAGTTGTTTGTATTGTTATTCGGGCGGTTTACGCTGGTGTTAGTAGTGTTGTTTGTGTTGACATTGGTCCCAACACCACCATTATTTAATGTTGAATTCGTGGAGTTTATTTGTGTTCCGGTTTCAATTCTTGAGCTGCTTACATTTCCTGCTGATACGGAATTGGTTCCACGGTCAACAAATTTTGATGAATTTACGGTCAAGCCTTCTTTACTATTATTAGCTGCAGTCAGGTGATTTTCGAAACGTGCTCCAAAGCTGGACACAGGTGCTGTAGTGATGTTGCTTCCTGAATTGCTTCCTGTTTCCGGTCTTGGGTTTGAGCCACCACCGATGCTGCTGCCACGAGGTCCGTAATATGTGTCATTGCTTGAGTAGAAGTCGTAGCTATTGTAGTAGTAGTAATTGTTACCATACATTCCATCGTAATATCCATCCCAATATCCGTCGCTGTATCCATTGTTGTAGCCCCAGCCGTAATTTGATCCGTAGTAAGGATATCCCCAATAGTTGTTATGATGTCCCCAGCCGTAGTAGTGATGGTAAGGATAGTTCCATCCACAACCCCAGTAGCTGTAGTTGTAAGGTCTGTACCACCATGAATAGGTGTAGTAAACTGAGACACCATAATAATAGGGGTCGTAATTATACCAGTACAGGTTTGTGTAGTAAGGGTCGTAGTAGTCGAAACCATTATAACCGCCATAGAATCTGCGGATACGCGATGAGTATTCATAATCGTAATAGTCACCATAGTAATTGTTGGTCACATTGTTGGCGCCGTTCTCATCGGTGTAGGTTTCGGTGGTCGAGTAAGGCTGTCCGTTTTCGTCGTAATAGCCTTTGTCGCCAGAGTAGTCAGCAGGTTGGGTTTCGTCAACGTATGCAGATGTGTTATTGGCGGGATCAGCAGTATTGCCGTAGTTTTCCGGTGTGGCATTGGCTACGGCATCTGTTCTTGAATAATATACATCGTCATATGGGTTTGCTGTATAGTAATTTACTGTGCAGCTGGAGAAAAGCAGGACGAAAGCTCCAAAAACCAAATTATAAACTGTCCTTTTCATTTCTTTGTCCTCCGAATTTTATTTAGTACTTTTGTTTTTCAATAAAAACCAAATATCATACCAAAATGGGTGGAAAGATTACGCCAAGAAGTGAAAATTATTCTCAGTGGTATCTGGATATTGTCCAGAATGCTGGTTTGGCAGAGAATTCCGCGGTCCGCGGGTGCATGGTAATAAAACCATACGGGTTTGCCATCTGGGAGCGTATGCGCGATGAGCTGGATCGAATGTTTAAAGAAACAGGACACTCCAACGCTTACTTCCCAATTTTTATACCAAAATCTTTCTTTTCGAAAGAGGCAAGCCACGTGGAAGGTTTTGCCAAAGAATGTGCCGTTGTTACCCATTACAGATTGAAAAACGCCCCTGATGGCTCGGGTGTTGTTGTTGATGAAGATGCAAAACTTGAAGAAGAACTCATCGTTCGTCCTACGTCTGAGACAATTATTTGGGATACTTATAGAACATGGATTCAATCATATAGAGATCTGCCATTGCTGATTAATCAATGGGCGAATGTTGTGCGCTGGGAAATGAGAACCAGACTGTTTTTGCGTACTACCGAATTTCTCTGGCAGGAGGGTCACACGGCCCATGCTACAGAAAAAGAAGCCATTGAGGAAGCTGAACGCATGCTTGGCGTTTATGCTACATTTGCCGAAGACTGGATGGCCATGCCAGTGTTGCAAGGGGTAAAATCAGTGAATGAGCGATTTGCAGGAGCTATTGAAACCTATTGCATAGAAGCAATGATGCAAGATGGAAAAGCTTTGCAGGCCGGGACCTCACATTTTCTCGGGCAGAATTTTGCCAAGGCTTTTGACGTAAAATTTTTGAGTAAAGAAAATCAGCTCGAATATGTGTGGGCCACTTCATGGGGCGTTTCGACTCGACTGATGGGCGCTTTGATTATGACCCACAGCGATGATAAAGGACTTGTACTGCCACCGACCTTAGCTCCTATTCAGGTGGTTATTGTGCCTATATTTAAAAATGAAGAAATGAAGCCAAAAATTCTGGAATATGTTGCCGGAATTGAAGCTGAACTCAAAGAGAAGAAAATTTCGGTGAAGGTAGATGACAGTGAGAATTATTCACCGGGGTATAAATTTGCTGAATATGAGATGAAAGGTATTCCAATCCGCATTGCAGTTGGTGCAAGGGATCTGGAGAATGGAACAGTTGAGCTTGCCCGCAGAGATACACTGACTAAAGAATCAGCAGGGCGGCTGGGGATATCTGATCTTGTTTTTGCATTGTTGGTTGATATTCAGAGCAATCTTTATCAGAAAGCGCTGGAGATGAGAAAGCAAAACACCTGCACCGTTGACACCTGGGAAGAATTTGTTGATGTGATTGAAAACAAAGGTGGATTTGTGTATGCTCATTGGGACGGTACTGCAGAAACTGAAGAAAAAATAAAGGATCTCACCAAAGCCACCATTCGATTGATACCTTTAGAAGAAGGAGAACCCGGAAAGTGTGTGCTTACCGGCAAACCCTCATCGAAGCGAGTGGTTTTCGCCAAAGCCTATTAATATGCAGCGCAAACTTGATGAATTCAGGCGTTTGCTTGAAATTATGGACAGACTCAGGGTAGAATGTCCGTGGGATCGCAAGCAGACCAATGAAACCCTGCGATATCTGACCATTGAAGAAATGTATGAGCTTGGTGATGCCGTGTTGGAGAAGAACGACCAGGAGATAATGAAAGAGCTTGGAGACATTATGCTCCACATTGTTTTTTATGCGAAAATCGGGTCGGAAAAAGGCGCCTTTGATATGGGTGACGTTTTGCATAATATCAACGAAAAGCTGATCAGACGCCATCCGCATGTGTTTGGTGAAACGGTGGTTGCCGACGATGAGGAGGTAAAGGCCAACTGGGAAAAAATCAAAATGGGCGAAGGACGGAAAAGCGTTCTGGAAGGGGTTCCCAAAGGATTGCCGGCTGTGGTAAAAGCATTCAGAATGCAGGAAAAGGTAAAAGGCGTGGGCTTTGAATGGGAGAGAACGGAACAAGTGTGGGACAAAGTGAAGGAAGAATTGCAGGAGTTGAATGAGGAAGTCATTGCCATGGCCCCAATTGAAAAAGTGGAAGATGAATTTGGCGATGTCCTTTTTGCACTGGTGAATTACGCACGCTTTATTGGCGTAAATCCTGAGAATGCGCTGGAAAGAACCAATAAAAAATTTATTCAGCGATTCACTTACATTGAAGAACAGGCACTGAAACTTGGAAAATCGATGCATGACATGACACTTGGAGAGATGGACGCCATCTGGAATGAGGCTAAGAAAAGAGAGAAATAGAAAATTTCACATTATTTTCTGATTATAATTATTGAGTTTACAGGATGCATTCTGCATAATCGCTATTTTTGTATTTCAAAAATGTATGATTATGGGGAAATTTATTTACGTTGGGGTATTATTGCTTTCTATTACCTTTTCAGTACAGGCACAATCAGGAGAAGAAATTGATGCGCGCGTTTTAAGCAGTCAGCTGGCGGATTATAATCTGGTGAAGCCGTATTTTGCGGAAGCATACAATTTGTACCCTTCAGTGCCTAAAGGAATTATTGAAGCTGTCGCTTTCACAAATACTCGTTTTTACAATGTGCCTTTGACCGAGGAGACCTCCAGTGAAGGATTGCCCAGCTATTTGGGCGTGATGGGGTTTATATTTGACGGGAAGGAATATTTTAACGAGAACGGAAAGCTGATTTCAAATTTGAGTGGAGCGAATGAAACATCGCTTCAGGAGCCGTCTGCACGTGCGCAGATAATTGCATGGGCCGGCGCTTTTGACGTGTTGTCGCGGCAAATGAATATTTCAGGGAAAAAGTTGGAGAATTATATTCCAGTATTGATTGCACTGAGCGAAATTCCCTGGCAGGAAGGTGATCCGACCAATGCATTTGCGATGAATTCGCATCTGTATTCGGTTTTGAGTTTTATGAAAGATGAATATTGGGCAGATGTATGTGGGTTCAGCGTTTATTCTTTTGAAATGAATAAAGTGTTTGCACCCAATACACTGAAAATATTGCAATCGGAAAAGGTTGTGATTTCAGCAAATGGGGTAAGTGATAATAAAGGACATGTTATGGAAGGCCTGGGCCTGAAGAGCACGCTTTCGGCTGATTATGCGCCAGCTCTCACTGATCTGACAACCTGTAATTACAGTTCAAGAAGCGGAGTTGCAGTTTCCGCCTATGTGCTGCATACAGTTCAGGGTTCGTATGCGGGCTGTATCAGCTGGTTTAAAAACTGTTCAGCTTCGGCCAGTACACATTATGTTATGCGCAGTAGCGACGGTCAGGTGACCCAAATGGTACTCGAAGTGAATAAAGCATGGCATGTGCGTGATGAAAATCCATACACGATAGGGACTGAAATGGAAGGCTATGTGAGCAGTGCATCGTGGTACACCGAAGCGGTTTACACCAGTCATTCCAATCTGGTGCGCGATGTCTGCAACAGCGGATATGGAATTAACCCGTTGCGCACTATGTATCGTGACACCCTGGATGATGGAACAGCGCTTGATTATGGCGTTCATGTTTTGGCTGGATCGAGCTACTGTACAAAGATAGCCGGACATCAGCATTATCCGAACAACGATCATACAGATCCGGGCAATCACTGGTGCTGGGATTATTTTTTCAGAAAGCTGAATAATACAACACCCGTTACCACTTTAACGACTGCTACAGGTAGTTTCTTTGACACTGGTGGATCGGCTGCAGCTTATAGCAATGATGAACGTAAGATATGGACAATTGCGCCAGCCAATGCCTCATCTGTCACATTATCGTTTTCATCTTTTGATGTCGAAGACAATTATGATTTTCTGTATATATATAACGGACCTACGGTTTTCAGTCCACGGATCGGCCGGTACAATACAACTGCGCCCATCACTGTTACTGCCAGCAGCGGTGTTATGACCATTGAGTTCCGCAGCGACTGTGCGACGACAGCTGCAGGATGGGCAGCCACCTGGACAAGTGCTACTGCTGATGCCACAGCTCCCACAACTTCAATTGCAACAACCGGAACCTGGAAAACCAATGATTTCACGGCTAATGTCACAGATGCTGATAATGCCGGGGGAAGCGGTATTCAGAAAGGGTATTATCAGGTTCTCGAAAATCAGGGAACAGAATGGAGAGCCAATGCCTCGCGCGGTTATTTTGCCGACAACTTTGATGCGTTGCACAGCGATTGGACACAGATACTTGGTACATGGAGTGTGGCTTCCGGATCGCTTTGGCAAAGTGATACTACGCAGAACAACACCAATATTTATGCAGCGCTGAATCAGGAATTGTCGAACAGAACGCTTTATCAATTTAATGCTATGGTGCCGGGCGTTTCTAAAGTAAATAAGCGCTTAGGTTTTCATTTCTTCTGCGACAGCGCAGCGCTCGATCAGCGCGGAAACGGATACTTTGTATTTTTCAGACTGGAAACCAATCAACTCGAATTTTATGAAGTGACGAATAATGTTTTCACACAGCAATTAGTCGTTACCAATGTAGTTACGAATCTGAATCAGTGGTATGATTATAAAATCATCTACGACCGCATTGCAGGCCAGATTTGGGTGTATCGCGATGATGCAATGATTGGAACATGGACAGATACAACTCCCTACAGCACGGGAGGAAAATACATTTCGTTCCGCACAGGAAACGCTCAGCTGAAAGTGACCGAATTGAAAGTATATCGCAGCAGAGCCGCCTCAGTGAATGTTTTGGTGGGCGCACAGGCGTCGGATGATATTCGTTACGAGAATCCTTCACCTTCTATTTATGGTGCAAAAATCAAGTCCATTTGTCAGGATGTGGCCAACAATCTTTCGGTGATTGAATACCATGATTTGAATGTTGATTTCACACCGCCAACTACAATTGCATCTGTGAACGATGGCAGCAGCGCGGATCAAGATATTTCATACAGTTCTTCATCGTTAGAGGCCAACTGGACGGCTTCTGCCGATCCGAATTCGGACATTTCGCATTATATGATTGCGGTCGGAAGCACCGCAGGAGGCGCCGATGTACTTGCCTGGACCAACAACGGAACAGCGCTGACAGCAACTCTGAACGGATTGACATTGTCGCAGGGAACAACGTATTACATTTCTGTAAAAGCAGTGAATAATGCAGGTCTTGAAGGCGCAGTAACCACGAGCGATGGAATTACCATAGCCACTTCGACGCTGGCCGGATTTTTTATGAGTTCGACCGAAGTCTGTCAGGGCGACAGCATTCAATATACAAATACCAGTGTTGGCGCAATAACTTATTTGTGGGAATTCACAGGCGGAGTGCCGGCTACATCGACATTGGCCAATCCAGTGATATATTATCCAAGCAGTGGTGTTTACGGAATCACGCTCCACGCCTATGGTGTAACGGATACTGCATCCATCGGATCGCCGGCAGCAATAACGGTAAGACCCGTTGCAACTGCTGGTTTCACGGTCAATGATACGATTTTTCTCATTCCAGACGCCATGGCTTTGTTTACGAACACCAGTAACAGTGCGGTTTCCTACGCATGGGATTTTGGTGACGGCAATTTCAGTGCTGATGTTAATCCGTGGCATTTGTACGGAGACACCGGAGTATATACTGTTCAGCTTGTCGCAATGTCTGAATTCTGTGGTAACGATACACTGAACGAGGTGTCGTATATCACTGTTCTTTTTCCTGATGGAATCAACGAGGCAGACATGAATCAGTTAACCTTGTATCCAAATCCGGCCGGAGATTTTGTTGAAATCACGCGAGATGCAGAGAGCCGCGAAAAAGCTCAGGTATTCATGTACAACCTGGACGGGCAACTTGTGTATTCAGGAATTTTTGCTGAAGGTCAGGCGAAACTGAAGGTTACAACGACCGGTTTTTCAAGCGGAATGTATCAGGTTGTTGTGTGCGGGGAAGAGACTTTGCGAGTGCCGCTGATGGTGAAATAATTGTTGATTTGGCTATTCGAATGTGAAGCACAGCCACACCATTTTGGAGCGGAGTGATTCGATATTATTTGTATATATGGTGTTTTCACGTTTAAGCATGTCTGGAATTCCGAAAGAAGAACGGAGTTCAACACCGAATTTAAAATACTCTAGGTACCATTCCACGCCTACGCCAAGGTCAACTGAATAGTCATGCGGAAGCAGTTTGAGATTGGCTTCGTCTTCCTGTTTCTTTTTGGATTGTGAGGCCAGGTCGAGGCTGTATTTGCCGCCGAAAAGTACATACGCGCGGAAGTTGGTGATGCGGTTTGTTTTGTATTTAAACAGCAGCGGAAAATCGAGGAATGTTGATTCGGCGGTTTTTGTAACCTTGGTGGTGCTGCCGGTTGAGGGATGAAACACATCGTAATGAACTTTGCGATCACCGAACGAAAGTCCAGGAACAAAGCGGAGGTTCATATTACTGCCAAGACGAAGATCGGACACGATGGCAATCTGAAATCCTCCCTGAGCTTGTGTTGTGATATTAAGTACAGAATCGATTGGGCCATTGGATTCGGGGCGGCGCAGCGTGAAGTCCATATTGTTGAATCCGAGTGTGAAACCAAAATGGACAATTCTCAAATCAAAGCGCGGCAGGTTCTCGATTCCTTGCTCCTGAGCGGATGTTGAGCCGGAAAGAAAAACGAAAACGGTGACAGCAGCAATGATCAGGCGATGGCGCATACTAAAAATCAGACAGTTTGTTGCTTAATAACTGCAAAAGTAAGAATATATTATAAATCGGTTTTTTACACTAAGTCGTCAGTATTATGCCGCTAAAAACTTTCGGGAGCCTATTCAATAATAATAACGCCAATAGACCGAGGTCATTCAAACTGTATTAGCACATGGTTTTCAGCAATAGAACTGTGACCGAGAACATACAAAGATTTCTTGTCACTCAAAATCTTTGCTGTTGATAAGAAAGGCTGCCCTTTTGCACAAATACTTTGATCTAAAATGTATTTTTGCAGGTCTCCTGATTTGGATATTTGTGCAATGCAAACAATGTTGTCCGGGCTAGATTTTGTTTTCCATTTTTCTACTGATGTAGAATACTCCGAGATGGATAAATTATTAATATTATCATTGTAGATTATAAATAAGCTCTCATTCACATATAACGGGAGAAATGATCCAGCAGCCATCCAATATCCTGTTACTCCATTTTCAGTTTTTTGATCCTTTCGAATGTTTTTTATCCATTCAAAATCAAAGGATTTATCAAAGCTAAAAGTGGAAATGTCTAAAAATTGCGCTTCTTCATTATAAATTACTGAGAACTCGGCAATAACATAAACACCACCGTCATCACGTGTGATGATTTTTTTAGTATTTATGAAAAGAAGACCATTTCCTATTTGTTTATTGTAATTATGCGAACTTATATATGACTGGTCAAATTCAACCTGATCAGATTTTGTGATTTCATTTTTGAATAAATCAATTTCAAGACAGTAAACACCATTTCTGAAGATAACTTCACTCAATCCCTGCTTGACAATGGTGCCATTGTAGTACAACCCTCCAACGTGAACTATTCCATTTGCTGGGAAATCCATTTTGTAATCATAAATTTTGCCTTCCGGAAGGGCAAACTGTAAAGGGCCTACAATATTGCCGTTTGCCAGGTAAGAAGTTAAGTAATAATTGCTTTCACTTATTCCTGCAGGGGAGAGTGAATGATATCTTTCCTGATTAATTGATTGTAAATTGCCAAAGTTATCAGTATAAAATGTCCATTGATAATATTCATAGTGCTCTTTATTGATATTCTTTTTCCATTGCAATTCCATTTCAGAGCTATACATCCAGCAATCAATGAGGATAGAGTCTTTACTAGTCAATTTATCAATAAATAGAAGTGCATGATTATTGTTGTCCGGGCTTGAAATTATTTTGAACCCTTGAAAACCATCATTGTCGTCTGAATCAGCAAAATCAAAATACTCTTCCTTACAAGGAAAACTATTTATTACCTCAGTTTTGGCAGAAACCTCAAGATTGTCAAGCGAAATAGCCGTTTTGCAAACACTTAATTCCTTGTCTTTCATAAACCCTGAAAAAATATAAAGCTGTTCTTTCCCGGCAAAAGCGTTAAGAAAAAATGTTTCTATTTTTTCAAATTTAAAAGAGAATTCTTTTTCTATCTCAACACCAGAGTTTCCGATTTTCTGTAAAATAAGTTTATTGGACTTCTCTACAACTAACACATGTTTTTCGTCATTTGTTCTTACCAGAAATGACTTGAGTGCGTAATTCATTTTAGTTAGTTCCGAGATCGTTTTCATTTCTGCAAAATCGCACTTGTTCTGTGCGAACGACATGAATGTGGCGCATAATGATGCAGTAAGAAGGAAAATCGCTTTCATAAAAAATTATTTGCAGCAAATATATGAAAATATATAAAAGACGAAGCCCTTGTCTAATAAGAAAAGGGCTTCGGAAATAAAATGAAGGAGTTCTTTATTTAATCCTTTTGCTGTCCCAGATGAAATAAACAATCAAAGCAGCAAAGGCAATCAATGCTGAAACTTCCGGCCACGGGCAACCCGGGATCCATTCCCAGCTTCCTTTGATTTGCATCTGGTTTACATGAAGAAAATTAAGGTTCACCTCGAAGAACAGCAGCAACGCGCCAACCACGCCAAATAGGGCCGCGCCCGCAATGAAACCGCTTGAAATGAGCGTTCCGCGTTGCTCGCGTGCTTTATTGACTTCGGGATCTTTGTGTCCGGTTGACATGAATTTGTGCAACAGACCGCCAACAATGAGCGGAGTATTCAGGTGCAGCGGTATAAACATGCCGAGGGCAAATGCCAGCGATGGCAAACCGAGCCAGTTGATAAGAAGTGAAATAATGGCCCCAAGTGCAAACAGCATCCATGGTACTGATGCGCCCGGTTGCATAAGCGGTTCGATGATGGACGCCATGGCATTGGCCTGTGGAGCAGCCATTGGGTCATCGTGAATGCCGGGGACCTTTACAAATCCATAGGCGCCGTTGAGTACGTAAATTACAACACCAACCGTTGCTGCAGAAACCAATGTTCCGAGAAATTTGAACGACTCCTGTTTGGCAGGTGTTGATCCCAGCCAATATCCAACTTTGAGGTCAGTGATAAAGCCGCCGGCCATGGATAGAGCGGTGCAAACTATTCCGCCAATGATCAGCGATGCGACCATGCCCGATGCGCCCTCAAGGCCGACTCCGACAAGAATGACCGAAGACAGAATCAGCGTCATGAGCGTCATTCCGGAGACGGGGTTTGATCCGACAATGGCGATGGCATTGGCTGCCACGGTGGTAAAGAGAAATGAAACGATTACCAATGTAACAAGAGCAACCAGTGCCTGAACCAGGGTGAGTTGAATTCCGGCATACAGAAAAATGAAAACAGCGATAACCGTAAAAAGAATCAGCAATAATACGAAAGTCATTTTGATGTCTTTCTGTGTGCGTTCGGGTTGTTCGACATTCTTTTTGCCGGAGAGTCCTGAGAAAGCAAGTCCGAAAGATTTTTTAATCACACCAGAAGATTTGATGATGCCTATAACACCAGCCATAGCAATGGCGCCGATACCGATGTTGCGGACATATCCCGAGAAAATGGCTTCGGGCGACATAGATGCGAAAATATTTATGCCACCACCAGCGGCAGCCATCATGTTCCCGATTTCGTTGAAAAGCGGCACAAACACAAGCCATGAAAGCATGGACCCGACTGCAATTATGAGCGCATATTTAAGTCCGATCAGATATCCGAAGCTGAACACGAGCGCACTGGTGCTCATTTTAAAAACCATTTTTGTGTTCTCAGCCAGTTCTGCACCCCATGGAATGACGCGGGTTGTAACCGTGTCGGACCAAAGTCTGAACTGAGCAGCGAGAAAATCGTAAACTCCACCTATGAGACCGCTGGCGATCAGCAATCCGGCCTGCTTGCCGCCTTTTTCTCCAGAGATCAGAATTTCGGTAGTTGCCTTGGCTTCGGGGAAAGGAAGTTTCCCGTGTTGTTCCTTGACGAAATATTTCCGGAATGGAATCAGAAAAAGAATACCCAGAATACCTCCGAGAAGGGCTGCCAGAAATATCTGCAGAAAATTAATTTCAATGTCCGGGTATTTGTATTGGAGAATATAAAGCGCAGGGATTGTGAAAATAGCACCAGCAACAATAACTCCGGAGCTAGCTCCTATGGACTGAATAATTACATTTTGGCCCAGTGCGTTTTTTCGTTTTGTCAATGCGGAGGCCCCGATAGCAATGATGGATATTGGAATGGCGGCTTCGAATACCTGACCGATTTTGAGGCCGGCATATGCTGCAGCTGCTGAAAAAATTACGGCCATGAGAAGCCCCATCAGGACTGACCACGTGGTTGTTTCGGGAAATGTTTTCGAGGCCGGCATAACCGGTTCATACGTTTCACCATCTTTGAGTTCGCGGTACGCGTTTTCGGGTAGTTCAAACGGTTTATCGTTCTGCAGGTCTTCCATAATAACAAGATTTAACAGATTGGGAGTGCAAGATAATTAAAGTTTGAAAACCGGACGAAAATTTGTTAAAAAAACTGTCGGGATACAGCCCGATTTCCTTAGAATAGCGGCCGAGGTATGATAATACACTGTAGCGGATTATATTGCGATTCCTGTCGGGACCGCCCCAATGCTTGGTGGTTTTAAAAAAAAGAGATGTAAATTGAAGTTGAATAGAATTTGGGGCAAGGTCAATTAAAGAAAATAGCATACTTTAGCAATGTCTGAAAATAAAGACAAGGAATGATATACGATTTAGCAGACAACGAAGTGTGAATTCTGAACAAATGGACATTGCAATCATTGGAGGCGGAGCTGCAGGATTTTTTGCAGCTATATGTGTTAAGGAGAATTATCCCGGGGCAAACGTAATTGTTTTCGAAAAATCGAAAAAGTTACTCTCTAAAGTGCGTATTTCCGGCGGCGGGAGATGTAACGTTACAAATGCCTGCGAAGGTGTGGGGGCCTTATGTAATGCGTATCCACGTGGCGGAAAACAATTGAGAAAGGTGTTTCATGTTTTCGATAATCACGATGCAATGCGCTGGTTTGAGTCGAGAGGGGTTGCTTTGGTGACACAGCCCGATGGATGTGTGTTTCCGGCATCGCAGGATTCGCAAAGCATTATTGATTGCTTTTTACGAGAGTGTCATCGGCTGGGCATTAAGATACAGACGGAAATATCATTTACCGCTTTGTATTCTAAAAGTCAGAGGCTTGAAGTGGTGGTCAACAAGGGAGAAGTGCAATATTTTAATAAAGTAATAATTTGCACAGGTGGAACAAAAAGCAATGAAATATTGAATTGTTTGGACGCATTGGGGCAGCCACGGGAGCAACCTGTGCCATCATTGTTCTCATTCAGTATTCCTGAAAACCATGTTACGAAGTTGATGGGAGTAGTATTGGATAATGTTATAACAAATATACAAGGCACAAAGCTATCGGCAAATGGGCCCCTGCTCATTACTCACTGGGGGATGAGCGGTCCGGCGGTGTTGAAGCTATCCTCATATGGCGCGCGATTCATTCATGAAAATAAATATACTTTTAATCTAAAGGTAAATTGGGTAAACGAGAAGAATGATTCTGTTGTTGGCGAATATCTGAATGATGTGATAAAAACGCATTCAAAGAAACAGATTGATAATTTTGCACCATACACATTGTCAACACGGCTATGGTTGTTTTTATTGGTGAAATGCGATATTCAGGAGACAAGGAAATGGGGTGAAATCAGCAAGAAAGAACTTAACCGGTTGGTCAATATACTTACCAATGACGTGTATGAGGTGAAAGGGCGTGCCGCTTTCCGAGATGAATTTGTGACATGTGGAGGTGTTGGCTTGCAGGGTGTAGATATGAGTACAATGCAAAGCAAGGTGGTGCCTGGCTTATATTTTGCGGGAGAGGTTTTGGATATCGATGGAATTACCGGTGGATATAACTTTCAGGCAGCCTGGAGCACGGCTTATGTGGCGGCAAAACTAGAGTAGGTGTTTTTGAGGAGTTGTGAAACAAAGAAAATTGAAAAGCATCTAAATGAGTATTATTGCCATAGTTTGTATGGTATTAAAACCGGATCTATCCGGTTGAAAAAACTAACTGGAACAGATATTAAATCATGCCGATCAGCACCACGTAGTTTTTGCCGTATTTCTTGGCGCATTTTGGGCAGGTGGTGTACCACATGTATGGTTTTTTTATTTCGAATCCTTTTTCCTTTGCTTTTTCTTCGAAATCCTTACTCCATTTTCCGGTGTTTTGAAATGGTCCTTCGTACACGCGGCTGTAGAATTTTCCGCTGATGGTTTTATTTTCCGCACCGGGAATTTCTTTATCGACCGCCAGAAACACATCCATATTCCATTTGGAAGTATGTTCTGAAAGACAGAGATAGTCGGGTGATGAAGCACCTGCATTTTCCAATGCTGTCATTACACGGGTCATTGTTTTTCCAAAACCAAAAGGCATGTAGAAAAATGTTTTCACCTGATCGCGGATGAATTTTTTATCTGACCATTCAATAATTTTATCATCCCAGGGCTCGGGTTCAAAGCGCGGGCAGCATTCGGCATTTTTGCTGTTTTCGATGCTCATGTTTTTTGCTTTTATGTTTTATTAGAAAGGATAAGTGGTGACTTCATAGAGCTCATCACTGTACTCCATCCTGGTAGACTGTCCTGATAATATATAATAGCCGGAATGTTCTGAATCCGAATACAGTTTTAAATTCAGCGTTGTGCTAAGCCAGATCAATCCATAAGGTAGTTCGTCTTCTCTTATGCTGGTCCCGGTGGTGATTACAACTGTCAAATCATCAGGGTCAAAATCTCCGTAAATCTTTACAATATTGACATACGTCCCAAGATCTGTTTTGAATTCCGTTCGGTTGTAGCCTGTAAAAGTGTTATCTTCTTCGTTGAATTCAACATTGTAAAGACTTTCCGAACATAAAAAATAACCGCTTTCGGTCAGATCGGTTCTGGCTTTGGATGCCCCTACCCAGCTTTTTTCAAAAACTTCGCTGGCCGTTTGCGCCTGCAATGAAATTTGCGCAAACAGAAAAGCAAACAGAATAAAAAACCTTGAAGATTTCATTTGTTTATGTTGTTTAATTAATTGCGGATGATGGATCTGAACATTGTTTTCATTTCTTCACCGGATAAAATTATACTGGCGGGATCATCGTCGTAGCCAATAATTTCGCCGCCACTCATGAATCGAATGAGTTTATTGTCGTTGAAATAGTAGCGGTATTCCCAATTGCTGTCGGGATTGTATTCCGATCCGTCCAGTTTATCAAAATGAAAAATCAGTTTGCCGTCGAGAAAAAGCCATTCACGGTACTGATGCATGGTGCTGTATTGCGATGATATAGTGACAAGCTTCAGCGCCCAGGAGCTGTCCTGGCTGGTATTGCCATCCATATTTGCTGCTTCCATTGCATCGCCATACCAATAAGTAATTGTGTCATGAAAAATACCGATGGCGCGCCACTGTGCATCATAGCGATTCCGGATAATCTGGTCGGAATAATAATATGAAATTGAGTCTGGATTATTGATGGCAATATTAGATTTCACTTCTTTGTAGTACGCACGTATTTCGAGCACTTTATCGTGTTGTGCTGACAAAGAAATTGAAATTATGAACGAGATAATAAAAACAGAAATTTTCATTCGTGTGAATTTTCGATGACATAGTTGTTGCTCAAACAAATATACAAAATTCAACAATGGATCAATCGCAGTTATTATTTTTTTCCGAACATCTGTAAATCGTATAAATGCTTGTATTGTCCGCCGAGTGCGAGCAGTTCTTCGTGTTTGCCCTGTTCAACAATGCGCCCCTGATCGAGCACTACAATATTGTCGGCTTTAACGATGGTCGAAAGTCGGTGGGCAATCACTACAGAAGTGCGGTCACTCAGCAGGCGATCGAGTGCATCCTGCACCATTCGTTCGTTTTCGGAGTCGAGCGAAGAAGTGGCTTCGTCGAGAATAAGAATGGGTGGGTTTTTCAGCACAGCCCGTGCAATGCTGATCCGTTGTCGCTGACCACCGCTGAGTTTGCTTCCGCGTTCACCCATTGAAGTATCGTACCCTTCGGGGGTCTCCATAATAAAATCATGCGCATTGGCAATGCGGGCTGCATTTTCGACTTCTTCGCGGGAGGCGTTTGGTTTTCCGAAAGAAATATTATTGAAAAAAGTATCGTTGAAGAGAATGGGTTCCTGATTCACAATGCCGAACAGACTCCGCAATTCAAGCACATTGTAATTTTTTATCGGTACGTTATCAATCAGAATTTCACCTTCTGTTACATCAAAAAATCGCGGCAGAAGATCGACCATGGTTGTTTTACCAGCGCCTGATGCGCCCACGAGTGCAATGGTTTTTCCTTTGGGAATGGTCAGGTTTATGTTGTGCAGAACATTATCATTTCCGTATGTAAACGAAACATTGCTAAACTCGACAGAATGATTGAACCCTTTAAATTCAGCCGGATTTTCCGGATCAAGAATTACTTCATCGGCATCAAGAAGTTCATCAACCCGCTCGAGCGAAGCCATTCCTTTTTGCACGCTGGACCACGCATTGGAAAAGCTTTTGGCGGGTGGCAATAATTGCGAAAACAACATGATGTATGCAATAAAAGCTTCAGCAGAAAATGCGAGACCGTCTGTGAGTACCATGTTGGCTCCGAGAAATAGAATGATGGCCATTACCAGAATGGAGAAAAACTCAGTTAGCGGAGAAGCAAGATTGCGTTTCCGAAAAATACGTATCTGTAAACGTGTGTAGTTGTGATTGCTTTCAGCGGTATTTTTATATACGATTTCTTCAGCGGTGAAAGCCTTGATAATTCTCAGTCCATGCAGTGTTTCATCGATGAGCGATGTAAGAAATCCCAGTCGTTGTTGTCCCAGTTTTGCTTTTTTTCGAAGCGACCGGCTGATGACCCCCAGCACGAAACCGATGACCGGCAACATGAGCAGAATAATGAGGGTTAGCCTGTAATTCATCAGAAAAAGACTGGAGAGATAAATAACAATAAATATCGGATCTTTAAACAACACCTGAATAGATGACATGACGCTGTTATCGACCTCCTGCACATCGTTTGTCACGCGGCTCATGATATCGCCTTTTCGTTCGTTCGAAAAAAACGACATTGGCAGGTGCAAAATTTTCCGGTACATTTTATTGCGAAGGTCTTCAACGATTCCGTTGCGAACAGGCGCCATAAAATAAGTTGACAGGTAGGTGAATAGATTTCTGAAAAAGAACAGAATGACAATAACAATGCATACAAAGATCAATGTTTGATTGATGCCGTATTTATCCAGCAGATTTGAAATAAAATAATTCAAATTATGTTGAAGTGATTCAAGATTCATTTCGAATGGCACTGACTCAGCAACGCGCTGTTGCATACCGAAGAGAACTCGCAGAAATGGAATGACCATCGCAATGGAAAAGAGCGAAAAAACGGCTGTAAGAATATTAAACAGCAGATAGTAAAGAGTATTTCTCCAATGTCCGTTGATCAGACGGAGCATGCGGCGCAAACTTTTCATGCAAATGAGATTGAATTCTATGCAAAGGTAAAAAAATATGCAGTTTTTATTGAAAATGCAGCTGTAAGATTGTTTTCAGCGCAATTATCACATCTGAAAACTGGCCAGCAGCAGATCCAGTTCCTTGCTTGGCAGACCGAAATTTTGCCCGATCATATGGTTGGTCAGAATTCCGTTGAACATGTAAATTCCCTGTCGCAGAGAAGGATTGGCTTTCAGAAAAGCTTCGATTCCGCCTTCTTCACCCATTTCCATAATGACCGGTGTGAAGAAATTGCTGAGTCCGTACGATGCGGTCTGTGGAACCCTGGAAGGAATATTGGGAACGCAATAATGAATAACATCGTGTTTGATAAACACAGGGTCCTTATGCGTTGTCACAGCAGATGTTTCGATGCACCCGCCCTGATCGATGCTGACATCGACAATCACAGAGCCTGGCTTCATGTCGGCAACCATTTCTTCGGTAACCACCACCATGGGTTTATTGCGAATGGAATGCAGCGCGCCTATAACAATATCGGCATTTTTTAAAGATTTTGAAAGGACTTTCGGATGAATGATGGAAGTAAAAATTTGTTTACCAATATCTTGCTGTAAAGATCTGAGTTTATAGATGTGATTATCGAATACTTTTACTTCGGCACCGAATCCCAATGCAGCTCGTGCAGCATAGGTGCCAACTGTACCTGCACCAAGAATGACCACTTCAACAGGCGCAATGCCTGGGATGCCTCCAAGAAGTTTCCCTTTTCCAATGTCGTTTTTACTGAGGTATTCTGCTGCGACCTGAATGGCTGCATAGCCCGAAATTTCGCTCATGGCTTTCAGCACCGGGAATATATTACCCTGATCTTTGATGAATTCAAATGCAACTGCCGTTGTTTTGTGCTGCATTAATTTTTTGAAATATTCTGCTGTTTGCATGGTGGAGTGCAGCGCAGAAACAACCGTTTGACGGCTCTGCAACATATCAATTTCGCTCGGCAGCATAGGAGCAACTTTCAGAATCAGATTGCACTGATATATTTCTGCAGCTGAATCGGTGAGTGTGGCGCCGGCTTCAGCATATTCTTCGTCGCTGAAATGCGCGTTGCGGCCAGCCCCACGTTGAACATATACTTCGTGCCCATGCGACACAATCAGTCCGACACTGTCGGGCGCCAGTGAAACGCGGTTTTCCTGAAATGCAATTTCAAGTGGAACTCCGATTTTCAGGCTGCTTTTTTTTCTTTTAATCTCCAGTCGTTCTTCGGCAGGCATCATTTGTCCTGCAGGACCCATGTTGTAAATATTGTTTTCAGTCATGGTCAGGAATATTTATTTCGATGTGGCGAAAAGATTCGTCATCGGATGATGAAAGCGTTATTGTAATCAGATTTTTAGGTAGCAAAGCTTCGATTTTTTCAGGCCATTCAATCAGGCAGACCGCATTGCTGTACAGCATTTCCTCAATTCCTGCATTTAGTGCCTCTTCCGGTTTTTCAATGCGGTAACAGTCGAAATGGTAAACTGGCTTAGCTGCTTCATACACGTTTATCAGCGCAAAAGTAGGGCTTGTCACATCCAGCTCTTGCTGAAGCATTATGCGTATCATTTTTCCAATGAGCGTTGTTTTTCCGGAGCCCATTGGTCCGTAGAAGGCAAATACAGCGCGTTTTTCCGCAAGTGTTGCCAGAAAATCCGCAACCATCGTCATGTCATTCAGTGAAACACGGCTGAATACTTTTTTCATTTTTTATTTTGGTGAAAGCGTAATGAGCGGAATCAGGTTTTCTTCAAGTGAAATGCCTCCATGCTGAAAAGTGTCTGCAAAGAAATTCACGTAGTAGTTGTAGTTGTTTGGATAAACAAAATAGTCGGCCGAAATGCAAAACATGTAGGAGGTGCTCACATTCGGGCGTGGCAGATAAATATCGGCCGGATTTTTTACTTCAAAAACATTTTTTCCATCGGAATTAATATTTTTTCCATACTTAAAACGAATGTTAGCGTTGGTTTCGCGGTCACCGTAGATTTTAACCGGATTTTTTACGCGAATGCTTCCATGATCTGTTGTAAGAATTATTTTGAAGTTGTTTTTTGCGGCAAGTTCAAAAACTTCAGCAAGAGGGCTGTGATCAAACCAGCTGCTGGTGATCGATCGGTAGGCTGCTTCATCGTTTGCCAGCTCCTTGATGATTTCCATGTTTGTTTTGGAATGCGAGAGCATATCGACAAAATTGTAAACCAGCACGTTCAGCTGATTTGAAGCGATGTTACTGAATGTCTCAACATATTTTCTACCAGCTCTGAGATTCAGAATTTTTGCGAAATTGTGCTTAATATTCAGTCCTAAACGTTTGAGCAATTCATCCAGCAATTCTGATTCAAATTGATTTTTTGAGTTTTCATCGTCATCTTCTTCAACCCAGAGTTTTGGAAATTTCTTCTGAATTTCGGTGGGCATCAGTCCGGAAAACAAAGAGTTTCTTGCATATTGAGTAGATGTGGGCAAAATGCTGCAATACATTGAATCGCTCACTACTCTGAAATTCTCTTCTATGGCCGGCTGAATGGCTTTCCACTGATCGTAGCGCAAATTGTCAATAACCACCATGAGCACTTTTTCACCTTTCCCAAGCAGCGGAAAGACGGACTTTTGCATTACGTTGTGCGACAGCAATGGTGGATTGTTTTTGTCGCTGAGCCAATCACGGTAGTTTCGTATAAATGCTTTTGAAAAGACTTTATTGGCCTCTTCTTTTTGAGTTCTGAGAATCTGCAACATGCTTTCATCACCCGACTCCTGCAATTCCAGCTCCCAATAAATGAGTTTCCGATATAACGATGACCATTCTTCAAATGTCAGATTGGGCGAAATTTCCATCCCAAGTTTTGTAAACTCGCGCTGATATGAACCGGTGGTTTTTTCATTAATAAGCCGGCGGTCCTCCAGATTTTTCTTAAGCGTAAGTAGTATCTGATTTGGATTTACGGGTTTGATGAGATAATCGGCAATCTTGCTCCCGATGGCCTCCTCCATGATGGCTTCTTCTTCGCTTTTTGTAATCATTACCACCGGAATATTGGGCTTCAGATTTTTTATGTGCGTCAGGGTCTCAAGTCCGCTTAAGCCAGGCATGTTTTCATCAAGAAAAATAATATCGAAATCTTCGGATTTGATCATGTCAATCGCATCATTTCCGTTAGAAACTGGAGACAGCTCATATCCTTTCTGCTCCAGAAAAAGAATATGCGGTTTCAGTATTTCAATTTCATCATCAACCCAGAGGATTTTGCTTTTTGTATTCATGTTACTTTACTTTTCTGGTTATTCATTACATTTGTCTGTTTTTGACAAGGTGGTTTGTCAACGAGCAAAATCATTTTCAAAGATACAAAAAATATTGAAAAATTATTGAATCGTCAAGCAATGGCTGTAAACAAACGCAAGATACTCAACGACCCGGTGCATGGTTTTATTACGATTCCCGATGAATTAATTTTCGGGCTCATGAATCATCCTTGTTTTCAGCGGCTCACGCGCATCCGTCAACTCGGGCTCACTTATCTGGTATATCCCGGAGCCCTGCATACTCGTTTTAATCATGCCATTGGCGCCATGCACCTCATGGATGAAGCCATTGAAATACTGAAGCAAAAAGGTTTTGAAATCACTCCCGATGAAAAGCAGGCGGCGCTGGTGGCCATTTTGCTGCACGATGTGGGTCATGGCCCGTTTTCGCATGCGTTGGAGCACTCACTCATTCATAATGTTTCGCATGAAGATATTTCACTGAAACTGATGGAAAAGCTTGATGCGGATATGAACGGGCAGCTCAGAATGGCCATCCGGATTTTTAAGGGAACGTATAAAAAGAAATTTTTGCATCAGCTTGTGTCTAGTCAGCTTGATGTTGACCGGCTCGATTATCTGTCGCGAGACAGTTTTTTTACGGGTGTTTCAGAAGGTGTTGTTGGCACTGAACGAATTCTGAAAATGATGACTATCGCTGGTGATGATCTGGCAGTTGAAGAAAAGGGCATTTATTCTGTTGAGCGATTTATTATTTCACGCAGGTTAATGTATTGGCAAGTCTATTTTCATAAAACAGTTGTTGCTGCTGAACAAATGCTGATCGGTGTTTTAAAGCGGGCACATGAACTGGCTCTCAATGGCGTAAAAGTTTTTGCTCCGCCGGCTCTTGCTTTTTTTCTGGAAAACAACAACAATCGCACAAACCTGAACGCATCAACGCTGGATAATTTTATCGACATCGACGACAGCGATGTGTTATCGTCGCTTAAAGTTTGGCAACATCACAACGACCCGGTGCTGAGCCGCTTGTCGGCAAATCTGCTGAGTCGCAGACTCCTTCGCGTTGTAATAGATTCTAAGCCGATCAGTAAGAAAAACGAGGATGAATTACTGAAAAAAATCTCAGGCACTTACAATATTTCAAAGGATGAAGCCCGCTATTTTCTAAGCTATGGCGAAATCGAAAACAATGCTTATGCGCCGGGCATTGATAAAATATGGATCGCATACAAAGACGGAACGCGCAAAGATGTGGCCGAAGCCTCTGATCAGCTGAGCCAGGGTGCAATTTCGAAAACCGTGGTGAAATATTTCCTGTGCTATCCGAAAGAAATCATGTAGAGTAGTCAGTGGCCAATAGTCAGTAGCCAGTAGTCTGTAAATTTTCACTTACAACTGACCACCAACAACTGACCACTTTGAATGATATTAGTCATAAACGATGACATGATGTGCTTTACGTAATGTATCTTTGTACCACTAAAATTCAAATACAATGGACGCAATAAAAATGATACAGGAACGTCGCTCAGTCAATAATTTTGACCCGACACGAAAATTAGACAACGAAACGCTGAAAAAAATTGTAGATCTGGCTGTTCATGCACCTTCTGCCTATAATCTTCAACCATGGAGAATAATTGTTGTTCAAAGCGATGAAGCCAAGGAAAAATTCTGGAACCTCGCATATAAACAACCAAAAATAAAAGATGCTGCAGTAAATCTGCTCATTGTAGGCAACAAAAACGGATGGGACAAAGAAAATCCTGTCTGGGATGAAATGCTTAAGACCGTAGGTGGAAATGTAGAAGCGGTTGAAGGCGCCCAAAAAGGAACGGCATATTCGTATGGTTCTACCGAGGAACGCCGCATTGCCTTTGCTCAGGCCAACGCAGGACTGCTTTCGATGAGCATAATGTATGCTGCCAGCACCCTGGGCATCGATTCTCATCCTATGAACGGATATGATTACGATGGTGTTCACAAGGAATTCGGTCTGGCCGAACACGAAATGCCTGTCATGAATATTTGCCTAGGTTTCTTCGATCAAAGCAAAACGCTTAATCCGCGCCGTCCCCGAAGAGGATTTGAAGAGATCACTAAAGTTTTCTAAGACACTTATGCCGAAAATTTATTAAGTTGCATTGCAGTAATTGATTGAAAATCTAAGCAATTAATTGCTGTTGCTTTGTCACATACAGAATACAACCAGTTTCTACCCGCCATTTCCTCAACTAAATTAATTATATTAATTTAGCACTCTATTTCTGACACATATGATGGAATTCACCGCAGCACAGGTCGCATCTTTCATCGGGGGGAATGTTGATGGAGACGCCGCCGCGAAACTCAGCAATTTTGCGAAAATTGAACAAGGCAAAGCCGGAGATCTTTGCTTTCTGTCCAACATGGTTTATGAGCATTATATCTACACAACCGAAGCATCCGCTGTAATTGTGGCAGAGGATTTTGTTCCGTCTGCAAAAGTGAGTGCTGCTCTTATCCGGGTTAAAAATCCGTACGAAGCATTTGCAAAACTAATGACACTGGCCGAAGCGCAGAAACCGAAAAACAAAGGCGTGGCGGAACTGGCTTTTGTAGCCGCCGGCGTGCATGTTCCCGAATCGTGTTTTGTGGGTGAGTTTTCTGTAATACAAGCTGGTTCTGCGATTGGAGAAAACACACAGATTCATCCTCAGGTTTTTATCGGCGAAAATGTTAAGATCGGAAGCGATGTTATTTTGTATCCCGGGGTAAAGATCATGCATGATTGTGTGATCGGAGATCGGGTTATTCTTAACCCGGGCGTAGTTGTAGGCACTGACGGATTTGGATTTGCGCCCGATGCCAATGGCCATTTCAGCAAGATTCCACAATTGGGAAATGTAATTATTGAAGACGATGTTGAAGTAGGTGCCAATACTACGATAGACAGAGCAACGATGGGCTCGACACGCGTTGGTAAAGGGACTAAGCTGGATAATCTGATTATGATTGCTCACAATTGTGAGATTGGGGAGCACAATGTTTTTGCTGCGCAGGCAGGCGTTGCCGGATCGACCAAAATTGGAGACCATAACCAGGTTGGAGGTCAGGTTGGTTTTGCCGGACATCTGAAGATTGGCAGCTATTGCCGGTTTGCGGCACAATCGGGCATTATGGATAGTCTCGATGATCATTCATCGGTCATGGGAGCACCCGCTGTTTCTGCCACACGTTTCTTCAAGATTTATTCTATATTTAAGAAGCTGGACGAGATAGCTTTCAGGGTCAATGCCCTTGAGAAGAAATAAATTTCTTACTTTTGCCTGATTATAATTCAATGAGCAGACAAAAGACCATACGAGAGCCGATTGAAATCCAGGGGAAGGGGATTCACACAGGATGCATGACCACCATGCGTTTTTTACCGGCACCTCCCAATCACGGTTATTCATTTTGCAGGGTGGATTTACCCGGGAAACCCATTGTGCGTGCGCTTGCACAGAATGTGTTTGATACGAGCCGGGGCACGTCCATACGCGAAGGTGAAGCTATCGTAAGAACAGTCGAGCATGTACTTGCTGCTGTCCTTGGTTGCGATCTTGACAATATTCTGATTGAGATCAACAGTGAAGAAACACCGATACTTGACGGCAGTTCGGCGCCATTCACCAACATTCTCCAGAAAGCAGGAATTGTAGAACAGGACGCCATTCGCATCGTGTATAACCTTCAGAAAAAAGTGTATCTGAAAGACAATGACAAGGATGTTGAAATGTGGCTGGTTCCTGACGAAGGCTATCGTATATCGACAATGGTTGATTACAACAGCAAAGTATTGTCGTCACAGAATGCACTGCTGAAAAGCATTTCCGATTTCAATGCTGAATTTTCCAAAGCCAGAACTTTTGTTTTTCTGTCCGAAGTTGAAATGTTGCTGCAGCGAAAACTGATTCAGGGCGGCGACATAAAAAATGCAGTTGTGTTTGTCGATCGCATGCTATCGCAGGAAGAGCTGGATCATCTTGCTACGGTGTTCAATCAACCAAAAGTGAATGTGCTTAAGGAAGGCGTGCTGAATAACATCGAACTTAATTACACAAATGAACCCGCACGTCATAAAACGCTTGATGTGTTCGGTGATTTATGTCTGGTCGGATGCCGTTTTTCGGGGCATGTGATTGCCAATAAACCTGGCCACAAGACCAATGTGGAGTTTGCAAAAATGATTCAGAATCAAATACAGAAGACCTATGGAATTGAAATTGCCTGAATTTGACATTAATGCCAAACCTTTGTTTGACGTAGTGGAAGTTCAAAAGTTTTTGCCTCACAGGCCCCCGTTTTTATTTGTTGACAAAGTCATGATGATGACCGATCATAATATTATCGGAATCAAAAACGTGACCATGAACGAGCCCTTTTTTGTGGGCCATTTTCCTGGAGCTCCGGTGATGCCGGGCGTTATCCAGGTGGAAGCTATGGCGCAGGTAGGCGGCGTTCTGATGTTGAATACTGTTCCTGATCCTGAAAATTATCTTACTTTCTTTCTGACCATTGACGGTATTAAATTCCGCGACAAAGTGGTGCCGGGCGATACGATTGTTTTCTATCTGGAACTTATGAGCCCAATTCGCAGAGGGATTTGTGAGATGGCCGGAAACGGCTATGTTGCTGGCAAGCTGGTTCTCGAAGCCACTATGAAAGCGCTCATTAAAAGAAAGCCCGAAGCAGTTCAGGTATAGTTGGTTAATAATATTTTTTTAATAACGGAATAGTCTGAATAAAATCAGTTCTATTGGTGTGCATTTATTATATTTGCACTTAACCAAATCAAAACCCCATGAAAAAACTCTTGATCATTTTTATCGTTATTGGCCTGACCGCCTGCGGTGGTTCGAAAAAAGAAGATAAAAACACAACAGATTCAACCACCACAAAAGAGGAAGTAGTGCAGATCCCGGATGTAGTGAAAGACGCATTTGCAAAGGCATATCCCAATGCAATGGGAACAAAGTGGGAAGCAGAAGAAGGAAATTTTGAAGCTGAATTTACAGTTGAGAATATTGAAACATGCGTGTTGTACAATAAGACTGGTTCTTTGCTGGAAACTGAAACATCGGTGGAACCATCGAAACTGCCAGATGCTGTAAAGAAATATTGCGCTGACAATATGAAGGGCAAAGAAATTACAGAAGCTGCAAAAATAACTGATGCCTATAATATTGTTACGTACGAAGCTGAAGTGGGTGGCGAAGATTATATTTTCGATGCTGACGGCGTGTTCAAATATAAGTCGCAGGAAAAAGATGACGACGGAAAAGAAGACTAAAAGTCTGTGTAAAAATGATGTCGGATGCAAAAACAACATTCCACCGTCCGAAAGCGACGAAGGAGCTGAAGGACATGGAACCGTTGTTTTTGCTGTTGTTACGACGGTTCCATGTTCCGGCACATCTTTCAGCGTTTAGTCTCAACTGGCAGTCGGAACGGTGGAATGTCGTAACAATGAGCTGTTTTTAGACCGCCTCTAATATTTTTAGAAAAGATTAAAAGAAGCTGCCTTCGGGCGGCTTTTTTCATGCCCGCCATTTACAATTTTATAAAATCTGTAATGATTTCCGTTGCACCGGCATTTTTTAAAACATATTGTTTTGCGGCTTCAGATGAAGCTTTGCGGATGGTTTCATTATCCAGCAAATTGTTACAGATATCTGAATACTGTGTTTCGTCGGAAAATGAAAATCCGCCACCGCACTCTATCAGATCTTTCGCTTCCTGAAATTTGTGATATTGGGGTCCGAATATAACAGGTACTCCATAAACCGCAGCCTCCAGCGTATTGTGAATGCCGCTTCCAAAGCCATTTCCGATATGTGCAATCGTAGCATAGCGGTATAGACTGCTCAGCATGCCGATGGTGTTGATGATGAGAATTCTGTTGTTATTGAAGTCAGGAAGATTTCTCTCACTATACAACGATGCTTTGTATGGTAAAGATTGCTGCAGGTGCGATATTCGCTCTTCGTCGATTTCGTGGGGAATAATTATAAACTTCAGATCCTGCCTTGCATTTATTAACCCAATAATGAATTTTTCATCGGGCTCCCACGAAGAACCTGCCATATAGACTGGTTTTTGCTGAATGAATTGTTCGATTTCAGGAAACGACTTAGCGTCGCTTGCTACTTTCACTACGCGGTCGAATCGGGTGTCACCGGTGATGGTAACATTGCTAAATCCGATTGATTTCAAGATCTCTGAAGAATTTTCGTTCTGCACGAAGAAATGCGTGAACGCTTTTAACTGTCTGCGTTGCCAGCCACCATACCAACGAAAGAAATGTTGGTTTTTTCTGAAAATTCCGGAAATCAGATAGAGCGGAATGTCCGACTTTTTCAATGTATTCAGATAATTAAACCAGAAATCGTACTTGACGAAAAACGCAAATTTAATATTGAAATTTTTCAGCAGTCGGCGTGCATGACACATGGTGTCTGATGGAAGATACAATACCAGATCAGCTTCTTTGTAGTTTTTTCTGACTTCGAATCCGGATGGACTGAAAAAAGTCAGCAGTATTTTGAACGCCGGATTATGGCTCCGGTAGTGCTCTATAAGAGGGCGGCCCTGTTCAAATTCACCCAATGATGAAACATGAAACCAAATCCACTGTTCGTTTGTGTGATTAGCTGAAAATATTTCTTTTTGCTGTCTTCGTCCGTCAATCCAGAGTCTGGCCTTATTGTTTCCTGTCAGCGCTGCAAGCCGGATTCCAAAAGTGTAGAGGTGTATGAAAAGGGTATAAAATAATCTCATTTCAATAATAGTAATACGTTTCGCCAGATGCTTTTTTGAATGGAATGGTCCATTGCAATTTGAATCCATACAAAAACTCAACACGTTTTTCGGTATCGGGTCCGCCAATTGGGAAGAGATAATCGCGGCGCCCTTCCGTAAATGCCTCTACAAATTCAAACCCCGCTTTAAAACTGTACACTTTTTTTGGTGCAAAAAAGGTGTATCCGAGGAATTGTTTTATAGCTACTCCATTAGTCAGATAATCATATCCTTTGGCATAATCGCCGCAAACCTGAGGTGTGATATTGTCGGGGTTATATACTCTGATTTTGTGCTGCATGAATCCTGCACCAGCGCCTATCGTCACTCCACTATTTTTGTTTGCGGCAAATAGCGGAAGAATTTTCGAGACACCGAGCGTAATGTAGTAGCCTCGTTCGTAGGTGTAAAGCTCTGCAAACTGGCCGTTACCGTCGATTATGAAACCATCATCATTGGCAATTCCTGCGAAAAGGCTGTCATGGATTTTTACATTTCCTCCAAAAATATAACTGAAGTCAGCGTCGAATAGCCAATTTGAGCTGGTTTTAAAAGATGCTGCAATTCCAGCAACCTGGTTCATTCCATAACGCTCATCCATATCGCCGCCGGGTAAATGAAAACCATACTGGACGTGAATGCTTGTGATTATGTCAGCTTTTTTTGTGGAGTCTTGTGCAAGGATTTTGGAGCTTGCAAAAGTAAGTGACAGCGCGATAATCAGTAACGAAATGTTTTTCATTTCTCAGAAGTATTTGTGTTCTTTCAGGTATCCGGTTACATAATCTTTCACTCCGTCTTCGAGGCTGACAAAAGGTTTGTTGTAACCTTTCGAAATCAGTTTCGACATGTCGGCTTCGGTGAAGTATTGGTATTTATCGCGGATGTCTTCGGGTGTGTCAACAAAATCAATTACAGGAGTGCACTCCATGGCTGCAAAAACGGCCTCAACCAAATGCAAAAACGCGCGAGCCTTTCCGGTACCTGCATTATACAACCCGCTTTCAGGGCGATGTTCAAACAAAAATGCAATGATGGATGCAATGTCTTTCACGTAAATAAAATCACGCATCTGCATGCCATCAGCGAATTCAGGCTTGTGAGAGCGAAAAAGTTTCATTCTGCCGGTTTCGCCGATCTGATTGTAAGCATGCATAATCACCGATGCCATGCGGCCTTTATGATATTCGTTCGGACCATAGACATTGAAAAATTTGAGTCCTGCCCAGAATGGTGGCGCCTGATTTTGCTGCAATGCCCATTTGTCAAAATCATTTTTACTTTCACCGTAAGGATTCAGCGGTTTTAATTGTTCTACAATATTGTGATCGTCTTTGTATCCAAAAGCACCATCGCCGTAAGTGGCTGCCGATGAGGCGTAGATGAAAGGGACGTTTCTTTCAGCACAAAATTTCCACAAGTCTTTTGTGTAGTTGAGATTGAGTTTATTGAAAATCTCAACATCAATTTCCGTAGTATCGGTGCGGGCTCCAATGTGAAACACTGCCCCAATGTCCGATTTATGCGATTGAAGAAAATCATTCAGTTTATCTCGATGAATAAAGTCCTTGTATTTTCTTCCTTCGAAATTATCTGCTTTTGCTGTTTTCGAAAAGTCATCAACGGCAATAATATTCTCCATGCCGGCATCCATTAGTTGTCGTCCTAAAACGGATCCGATAAATCCGGCAGCTCCGGTTAAAATGTTCAGTTTACCCATGGTGAAAAAATATCGTGCAAAGATAAGGAATGATTTTCAGGCATGGACTTGAGAAGTGTAAGCACAGCGTGAAGCCCGTTCTGTCCCGGATTTATTGAATAATCGTTCACATAAAGGTCGATATGGCTGTTTATCACTTCGTCCGAAATCTCCTGTGAATGGCATTTTATGTAATCCATCGATTCCGGTCGGTTTTGCAGCCCATACAAGACGGAATTGCGTACAAGTTCTTCCAGTTTTTTGATTATCTCGTTTCCAATACTGCGACGAACAACAATGCAGCCCAGCGGCAATGGAAGTTGAGTTTGATTATACCAAAGCTCGCCCATATCGGCGATTTTATGTAAGCCATGTTGCAGAAAAGTAAACCTGCTTTCGTGAATAATGAGACCGGCATTGGCTTTTCCTGATTCCAGCATTAGTAATATTTCGCTGAAAAGTGTTTCCTGTTTGTTATTGATATTAGGAAAAAATCGCGTTAGCAACAGGTTTGCTGTAGTATGTTTTCCTGGGATCAGCATTGTCCCATCATAAGAATTCAAATCAATTTTGGAATCTCTGGCTACAATCAACGGCCCATTGCCAAATCCCATTGCCATCCCGGTACTCAGCATAACATACTCTTTTTGAACAAGCGGATAGGCGGCCACACTCATTTTCGATATGTCCCATGTGCCGCTCAGCAAGCCGTTGTTGAGCTGTTCGATGTCGTGATATTCCGTGTTGAAATAAATTTCGCCTGATGTAATTTTCGAATTCACCAATGCGTCAAACATCAGTGTGTCGTTCGGACAGGGCGATATGGCTAGAGAGAGTGCGGGCACTTGTTTAAGATTTCATCAGGTGATCCAGAGTATAGTCTGTCAAATTTTGGAGTGCTAACGGAATATTCCAGTTTTTAGTGTTGCTCTGTCCGACAAAATTCGAAATCGCCCTGATCTGCACACAGGGAATGTTTTCTTTCATGCATGCATAATAAAAGGCAGCACCTTCCATGGTTTCGATGCCTGGATTGTACCGCTGAAGCCAAAAGGTGCGCTTTTCGGCCGTGGATGTTACTGAATTAACTGTAATAGCACTGGCTTCGGGCAAATCTGTTTTTTTATATATGGTTGAATTAGGAATTAATTTTCCTTCGGTAAATGGCGGAGTTCTGAAGTCGCTGAATTCCGCTTCATGAATGGGCTTTCCGTTATCGCTCAGACAAAGGTCTGCAAAAACATCACTGTTGACTTTTACGATTGATCCGACCAGAAGGTCTTCTTGAAAGCTGCCTGCAATGCCGATCTGGATAGCAGCATCGAAATTTTTATGCTGAAGAATCTTACTTAGCGAAAATGCTGTGAGGGCTGACCCAATGCCGCTTACAAGCAATGTAAAATCGGCGGTTTTTGTTTCAACAATTGACAGCTCATTATTCTGAACACTTCGTGCAAGCAGGAAATCCAGCTCCATGGCGGTGGCTGCGGTAATGAGAATTTGTTTTTTAGGCATGAGTGCAAAATCAATTCAAAGATACATAAATGCTGCGAAAAATGCCCGGACTATTCCATGTCCTTCACTTCGTTGTAGACTATGGAATCTCCTGATGCGAATCAGAGTTCGTTGTACACTGAATCGCGTTCCACTGGCTGGAAACCGGCTTCGGTGATCAGTCGCTGCAATTCGGACAGTGACATATCAGGGCTTTCGCCGCTGCCTGCACGCGTATAAATGCTGGTGGAATCATTGATGGTGCCGTCGAGGTCATCCACTCCGAACTGAAGTGATATCTGCGCGAAGTCGCGACCAACAGCGGGCCAGTAGGCCTTCAGGTGCGGAATATTATCGAGAAAAATCCGAGCGATGGCGTAAGTTTTCAAATCTTCTATGACCGGCGTTTCTTCAATGTCCGACATGCGATTGTCCCGGTTTCTGAATTTCAATGGAATGAAACAATTGAAGCCATGCGTTTCATCCTGCAGGTCGCGCAGTGCTGCCATGTGCGATATGCGCTGTGTGCGGCTTTCGACATGACCGAACAACATGGTGGCATTGCTGGGTAAACCGGTTTTATGAGCCATGCGGTGCACAGCGAGCCACAGTTGGCCGGTTGGTTTTTCAGGACTTATTTTCTCCCTTACAGAATCATCAAAAATTTCGGCGCCGCCACCGGGAAGTGAGGATAATCCGGCATCTTTTAAAATCCGCAACCCATCTGCGATATCAAGTTTATCGATGTTGCACATATATGCAATTTCCACTGCTGTAAACGCTTTGATGTGTATGTGCGGAAATTGTGTTTTGAGAGATTTCAAAAGAGTGGCGAAAAAATAAATTCCCCATTCTGGATGAACACCGCCTGTGATGTGTACTTCGGTAATGTTGTCAGCAACTGCAGAAATATTTTCGATGATTTTTTCCGTCGTAAAAGTATAGCTGTCGGCATCGGACTTAGCGCGGTAACTGCAGAAGCGACAATTATAAACACAAATATTTGTGGGTTCAATGTGAATGTTGCGGTTGTAAAAAACCTTGTCCTGCGAAGCAAATCGTTTGCGGTGTGTGGCCAGCAGAGCGAGTTGTGGCAGGTCGAAATCATTAAATAACAACAGGGCTTCTTCTTCGCTGATGCGTTGATCAGAAAGAATTTTTTCGGCGAGTGGCAGCTGTTGTATAGTGAAATATGGAGTTGATGTTTTCACAAAACAAAAGTACTGAATTTCTACTATTTTTAAGCTCAATGTTACGCAGAAAAAGCTCAATATTCGCCTTTTTTAAGCTTTATTTTGAGTTTGAATGAGCTCTAAATTTTGAGCTAACCATATCACGGATTGCAAATCCGAGCTATGGTTAGCTATGCATAGTGTTTATTTAGAAAAACACCCGCACCTGAACGTTGCCGGTATGCACTACCGGATTGCCTTCGCTGGCGCGGCCGTCGTAGATAAAATTCAATTGCATGTTGCTGCCCAGTGTGCGCTGAATGCTGAGGCCCCATGTGAAGTTGCGGCCGGGCTGCAACCCTTCGAGCATGATGTAGCCCAGACTGGAATTGGTTTCACCGCCATAGCTGATCTGCAGCATATTGAACTGGAGCATGGCCAGGCCTTTGCCTGATTTGCTGAACTTTAGCTCTGTGCCTGCTTTGCGTACAATCGCCTTTTCAACTGACAGCACATTGTTTTTTTCAGAATATTGAAAAAGCATTGTCCAGCGAAAAGTTGTCCCCGGTTGCCATGACAGCGATGGCTTGATCCCGGTTTCTTCGATGCTGTAATTGTTTGAAGTGAAATATTCCGAAGTAAAATCGCGTACGCCGCTGATGGCCGATAATTCCGTCACCCAGCTGTTGACAAATGATTTGCTGATTTTTATTTCGTCCTGTTGGCCCTGGCGGTCTTCGATGCCGTTGGTGAATAGTCCGCGTGCGCGGTTTGAAGTATTGATCCAGTTGATGCTAAATCGCGAATCGTTTGCTTTAAAGGTCAGGACATTTCTCCAGGTGGCATTTTGTGTTACAAGAAGTGAATCCTCACCTTTGGTAGTGAACGGCAGATACATCTCAGATGCTATCTCAGACGAGGTTTTCTTGTCATATGAAAAGGCACTTCTGTTTGAGAATTTGGAGATCTGTTTTCCCATGAATTTTTCTTTTTTCAGGATATCGGCCGGAGTGACAGCAAAGTTTCCGTTGAGTTGAGAAGAGAAAACCCTGATGTAATCATTCGTTGGTGTATAGATGCGAATGAAATTGGCCTCATCGCTGAAGGCGGCTGCCTCAAATTCATTTAGCTCGCGGATGCTGTTGCCATTGTAGTCGTTCCATGTGTAAACGCCTTGTCCGGGTGCGACTTCAAGATATGAAAATTCTTTTTTGGCCTCCATTCCGGAACCCGCTTCATAACTGGCCCCGAACACCATAAATCGTTTTTTGATCCGGCCGCTGTATTCAAGTCGTCCGAGCAGAAATTCCTCATTGGGCGTGGTTCCGGTTTTGTAAATGACTTCACGGTAAATGGCACGTAATAAAATTTGATTGTTTTCTGCAATCTGTCCTGTGCTTTCAAAACCAATATCAGTCATGTAACTTTGAGGTACGAGCTGCAGACTGTCCGCCACTTTGTCTTCGCGGTACTGATAATATACTTTTGCGCTGCGGCTAGAATCGGCATAGCCGGTATAAAATTTAGTCAGCCACCAGTTAAAAGATCCGGCATTCAAAAGATTACTGTCAGCTGAATGCATCTGTTTGGATTCTCCGTTGGCTTCAGCTCCCAGTGCGAATTTGCCGAATTTCTGTTCAAGTTTATTCTGATACTGAAAGAAATCTGTATTCCGGTTGCTCGTTGGCGATGCAAGATATACTGCGGTGGAGCGGAGAATCGTGTTTTTCCAGTTTTTATTTATCTGGAGCAGATTCTGATACGATGCATTTTTGCTGTCGCGCATGAACGCCCCGGTGCTAAGCCGGATCTTTTCCGATTTGGAATTTTGCAGAACAATATCAGCAAGCCCGAAATATGTGTTTCCGCGCTTTTCCATGAGGTCGAGATTCCAGTCACGGGCGAATTCAATGCTGCGAAAACGGTCAATTTCATTGAAATTCCGATCGGTTATTTCGGTGCGGATGTTTGTTGCCAGCATCCATTTTTTTACTGTATCGTTGCCAATTTCCTGATGGCTCCGGAAGTTCAATGTCAGCGCGTGTCCGGCATTGTCAGCGTCGTTCAACGACGAAAACAGATTTATGTCTTTATTGCTGATGGCATATTCGGCATGCAAAGATGTGTTTTTACTAAAATCATATCCTGCCCGAAACGCATACATCTCTGTTTTTTTAGGCGTGATGAGGATTATGACGGGTTCGTACTCTCCCTGCGGAATTCCGGCGATAGGCGACACCCATTTGAAAACGCGTCCGTTGGCACTGCTGCCGGTTTGAACGTAGTTGCCATTGTTTTTTCCAACATAAGAAAAAGTAAGTGCATACAACGCGCTGTCTGTGCTCGTTGAGTAAACGAATACGCTGTCATATCCGAGGGTATCTACCATTGCATACATAACTCTTTCGGTAGTGAATCCGATGCTGTCGATCCCCAATGAATACGCATTTTGAATGGAGTCGCCCACCAGCGACATGATCATTTTCTGCTCATCGGACAAATCCTGTTGCACCGATTGATTTTTCAAATCTGATTCAGAATATAAACTCAGACCTGTTGTGAATTTCCCTGATTTGTAGCCGACTTCGGAAGTTATCAATGAACGCGAATAGTTTTTGTCGGAGTATTCAAATTCAACGGAGATGCGCGATTTGGAAGTGATGATTACTTTAGTTGTAAAAGTTAATTCAGCAGTATTGTAATCAATAATATAATCATTGTCTTCGCCGCGTGTGAGCAATGTTCCGTCGATATAGACTTTTTCGCTGCCGGCCAACACAATGATGAAAGTCTCATTGTTATTGCCTTTCAGCTTATATGGGCCATGATTGCTTTCGATGGCTGTTATTTCCTGACGTGTGTAGCGGCCTTTTCCAAATGATCCGTTGGCCCGCACAAACAGCTCGTCATTTTTAGTGAGTCCCGGCGAAAATGTTGTTTGAAAATCACCGCCCTGTGATTTGCGGTTATATTTTAGGAAATAGCTCTGTGGTGCCGATTGCACCTCGATATCACCTGCCGTGAAAATATTTTTTTCCTTCGAAAGCCGGATAAATATTTTATCGAATTCCTGGATCTGCTGTGTGTTTCCTTCAGGTTGAATCGGAATGTTGTTGTCAGAAATAGCGGCCTGTATTTCGAGATCGTTGCTGAGCTTGCCGTTTAGCATAAGATTCAGCGACGAGCTGAGTGAGAAATCCTGCCGGTTTCCGACACTGAATCCGCGGGTGATGCTTCCGGTTTTATCGAGGCCGTCGGTTTCGAGCCAGGAACCCGCAGTTCCGGTGTTGGTGGCATCGAAAGGATTGTAATAGTTGTTTAGTTCGGGAAAGAGCAGCGTCGTGTCCTTGTGTTTGTAAGGTTTGGAGAGGTTTACACTCATGGCTTTCCACGATATCCTGAGTTCTCCGGCCGTCGGAAATTTTTCTTTTTTAAAGAAAAGCAAACCCTTGCTGATATCGAAGCGGAAGTAAGATGTGTCTGCCGGAGTGCCATCGGGCAGGATGATTTTTATATCAGCCGGATCGACTGTAAAAGAATCGAGTTGAATGGAATCGGGCACCGGAAGCTGCAGGGAAAGCGATTTCACGCCCGGATTCTGCTGGGCCGACAACTGCATGAAGGCAGATAGAAGGACAAGAAAGCCGATTAATCGCTGCATGTGTGTAGGAACGCAAACAAAGATAATCTATTTTAAATTGTCAGTGGTGAGTCAGGGCAGGGTTGAGGTCAGGATCAAGAGTCACGCGTCAACGTAAAACGTTGCAAGCAGGAGACGCGCGCCCAAGTTAGGGTCAAGGTTTAGCATCTTTCAGTCGTTAGCAGTCAGTGGCGAAGCCGTAATAAAAGCTACGCAATACCGGACTGTCCCATCGGGACAAAATATTGGTAGCCCCTGGTCGAGCGCTTCGCGCGAAGGCCCCGGGTAATATTCGCGCAGCACCCGTAAAAGAGGCAATCAGGTATTACGTCTAAATTACAAAAATATTTTTTTGCGGAAAAATATTTCTTTGTATCTTTGCAGTCCGAAAAAATTGGGGCATTAGCTCATTTGGCTAGAGCGTTTGACTGGCAGTCAAGAGGTAACGAGTTCGACTCTCGTATGCTCCACGAGGGAACCCGGGTTAGCCGGGTTTTTTTGTATGGAAAAGAATACATTATTTGGATTATTACCGGAAGAAATTGCCGCCATCGTTGAGAAATACGGTGCCCGCGCATACACCGCAAAACAAATTGCAGAGTGGATGTATGCACGGCGTGTTTTCAGCTACGATGAAATGAGCAATCTACCAAAGCATTTCCGTGATCAGTTGAAAAATGATTATCCGGAAATTTTGGTTCCATATTCAAATGTGCAGATTTCAAAAGATGGCACAAAAAAATATCTGTTCGAGTTTTCCGGTGGTCGAAGTGTTGAAACTGCCGTTATTCCCGATGATGACCGGCTAACGGTATGCGTTTCATCGCAGGCTGGATGTCGCTTTGGATGCCGTTTTTGCGCAACAGGTTCTATTGGCTATCATGGAAATCTGACGTCGGGCGAAATCCTGAATCAGCTGATGGCCATTGATGAACACGATAAAATTACAAACATCGTGTACATGGGTATGGGTGAGCCACTCGACAACTGGGCCGAAGTGTATAAGTCGCTTGAAATTCTGACTTCCGAAAAAGGATTTGGTTTGAGCGCAAGCAGAATCACGGTTTCGACCATCGGGATAAAAGCATCTTTCAAAGAATTGCTGGAAAAAACAAAGGTCAATATTGCCGTCAGTCTTCACAGTCCTTTCCCTGAAGAACGAATGCATATCATGCCTGCACAGATTTCAAATCCGGTTATCGATATTCTCGACATGATCGTTGCAGCGGATTTACCAAAGCACCGCAAGCTTTCGTTTGAATATATCTTATTCAAAGGAATCAATATCTCGAGAAGTCATGCTTTGAAACTGGCTGATATAGCCATTCGCTGCAATGCTCATATAAACCTGATTGTGTATAATGACGTTCCGGGATTAAATTTTGAAGCTCCTATCGAAAGAGAGGTCCTTACTTTTCAGAATGAACTCATAAAAAAAGGAGCCACCGCAACGATTCGTCGTTCCCGTGGACTTGATATTGCAGCTGCCTGCGGCACGCTTGCCGGAAAGAGATAAAGCCGGGCGGTGATCTGGAAAACGAATTGTATTATCAGTCCTGTTTTTTCAACAGTTTGAAAATGGCTATATTTTCACCTGAAATCACCTGAACAAAGTATGTTCCCGGATTTCCAAAAATTTCATCTTCTATAATGTTTGTTTCAGGAAACAATTTCCTGCTGACGACTTTTCCGTATGCATCAAATATTGTTACTTCTGGTGTTTCAGCGGTGTGACTAAAGTGAATGGTAATCTTCCCGTCCGTTGGATTTGGGAAAACAGAAATGCCCCCTGAAAATGAATTTTCAATTATTTCAACGGGATACACAGGATAACAATCTGAGGTATCAGTGCAATTGTGTTGGGAAATAATGCAAGCAAAATATCCTGATTGCGATGGAGAAAAACTCTGATTTGTTTCACTGGGAATGATATTGAAAGTCGGACATTCCACCCATTGGTATAGGCAGTTTTGCTGAGCTATCAGGGTTACGGAATCCGACTGAATGACATTGCTTGGTGTGTTGTTGATTGTCAGATGTAAAACTACAACACTGTCACAGCCAAAAGCGGTCGGAATTGTATATGTGTATGTGCCGGATGAAGTAAGAACATTGTTATCTGGAGCTATATATGAATCGCACGAAGATGCAAAAATCTCATTGGCATCGTTTATAACCTCTATCTCAATTGTATCTGATAATGTCAGTCCTGAAGCGGCATCTGTTACAACTACAATAAAAGTACTGTCATGTGTTGGGTAAACAGCCTGCGGCTCATTTGTATTTATACCATTTGACCATGAAAATAATGACGCATTGTTTGAATTAATGATGATTTCATCAATCCCCCAGTTATCATATCCGGGGCCGCTGGTGTATATCTGAGCCCATCTTATTTTTACAGAATCACTAATAGCGCCTGCTGGTATTAAGCCAGTATGTGCTGACCATGTATATATTGGTCCAGTGGAGGTCATATTTGCAGGCCAATTTTTCAGATCTGTCCAAGTATTAAATGGAGGAAGTGAATATTGCAGATATATTCCTTCGTTAGTCATATCGGGATCTTCGCAGTCGACTGTATTTTCATCTGCTCCGTACCGGCACATGAAGGAAATTGTGACTCCATTTGGAGCGTAAATTGATTTTGTAGTTATTTCCCTAGGTAAAGTCGAATTGTAACCGAACCAGCAATTATGTCCAAATTGATATGTTGTTGAGTCGCAAGGATTAGTAAATAAAACTCCACCAGAAGATGTTGCGCCTGGGCCAACCATCGATGAGTCAAAACCGACAACCAGTAAAGTGCTGTCGCTGCGATACAGCGCTGATAAAAAAACTTCTTCGCCGGCGCAAATGGTTGTTTTGTTTGCCACAACTTCCAAATATCCCTGTGAAAAAGCACAAATGGGAAAAATGATGAATATCACCAATATATGTCGTAGAAGACTACTAATAGTTTTCATTTATTGTTATTTTGAAACAAAATTATGAAATTTAGCAATACAAGTAATATTTCGATGAATGCTTTTTTTGTAATTTTGAAATTGTTTTATTTGCACATTCGCTATAATACCAGAAAAAGCTTCAGTGGCTATCTGGAATTTATTTCTGTGACAAAATCAACACGACCTTCAATAGTCCGAAATGCAATGGAGGACATGGAAGAGTCGGTTGCAGAGACCTCTGCCCAACTACTCCATGTTCTTCGAGGATTTTACACTGCCCTGCAGTGCTCCGAACTATGGAATGTTGGACTACCTTATTCCATCACTGGCATTATGAAGGATAATCATTTTGTTTTATGCCTGAAACCATTCTTGATCAATACCTTAACAACCTCAAATTCATTGTTCTCACAGACCGAGAGACAGGGCTGGCGACAGCCATTTATTTTGATTACACATTGCCCAATATGCATTGCGAAATTTATGGGCAAGCGGTGAGCGAGTATTCCGCAAAAGGCCTTCGCATCGGCATGTCGGGTGGGGGACGCATTACAAAAATCGGTAATTATATTGTTTTACATAGCCGCTCAGGACAATATGGCCGCTACGAAGATGTGGATGCTCTGCGACTTGCACCCTTACATCCAATGCTTTGTGATCGGGGATTTGTTTTTCTTTCACAGTCAGGCGAAGACAATGCGCTGGTGGTGGTAAGGGAGTATGAGGCGAAAATGTAATAGGAGCAAGTTTGGCAACGTATTTACTTCGCACGCATTTGGTGATTATTCGTCACAAAATTGGTTCCGTAACAGTTGGCCGCAATCTGTAAATCACCGACACAATAATCAGACTCAGTATTGCCGAAAAGAAGCACCAGACCGACACAAAGAAATCCAGGTAAAAAACTCCGGTTACGAGATAAGCCACAAAGACTGAAATCCCGAAAAGTTTCATTCCTTTAATCGATGATACCATCAGGGATCCAATGGTGGCCATGGCATAGAAAACGCTTACAATTGGAGTCATGATTACCGGATATCCGAACGTGTAGAAAATGTGACACTCTTCAATTACACCATCGACCGGGAAAATCATCATGCAGGACAGAAAATAGAGTGACACCATGACACCAACGGCCACCATAATTTTCAGAAATTTTCTTTTTCGTTCATTGGATTCAAGTTTTAAAACTGCAAATGGAACCCATGTTGGCCAGAAAATCTGAGCGAAAAAAAGAAATAAATAAGTGCATGGTTCTTTAAACATGGCATATTCAGAATTTGACAGCGACAGCCAGAGAAATCCTTCTGTAATTTGTTGTGCCGCAAAGAGAAGCGGAATGCCGGCAAATGGCAGCTGTTTTGGATGAGTCGCTGTTTTCATTGAGGCGACCCCCATCACCGTCAGAATGGCTCCTGCCCCGAAACTAGCTGTAGCTGAGAAACACATGGTTTTTCCTGTTAGAAAGTATAATTTATTCCGGCTCAAAAGTAACACGAAAATTACTGCGGAAGATTAAATCAGTGGTAATTCGGAAAATATTTTTCCACAGTTGGAACAATTGCTCCTGTGAACGCATATGGTGCCGCCGCATTCGTGACAGGTCCATTTCAATGACTCTTCGCTGAGAAAACACTTATTCCTTTATCAATATACTTGTACCGGTTTGTTGATCGGATCTGATTTTCAGCAAATATGCACCTGCTGATAAATTTCTGAGATCGATGGTTTCATTTGGTTGCAGTATTGTAAACAACATTGTTCTTCCGGTCATATCGCAAATGGTGACTTCTGCGGCGCTGGATGTCTGATCTTCAACTTCAATATTTATAAAATCTCTGAATGGATTTGGGAATGCGATTATTTTAATTTTTTCGTCATTGTATTCATTCAGTCCAGTCATATCCCAGTGGCATGAATCAGCGCCTGTTGGCGAATTTATGTAATAGGTGGCGGTATCCGAAAAACAGAGGGTGAATAAATTCCATTCAAATTCATACAGAAATGGAGATAGAAGATCTTTTGTACTACCGATTCCTTCAATCCAATATTCAGGATAGAACAATAAGTTGCTGTTTTGAATTTCATATCGTTTCCGGTAGCTTGTCCCAATCATCACAGAATCTATTGCGATGACTTTGATCAGAGCTACTCCCTGATGAATCTGCAATGTGTCTCCTGCATGCAAATTATTGAAAGTGTAAAGCAGATGTTCAGTCGTGTAGTCGGTCAACGTGCCTGGGGAGCCGGTTTCCTGAAGGGATGAGTCTGGGAAAAAATAAATCTGTCTGAGGGAATCTTCTCTCAATCCTCCTATAAACACGCTTGCAGACGGAGAATCGGTTGCTTTGTAATAGAGTTTGTTATACGATTTCCCTCCAAGAACGGTGTCTCCTTCCATGATATATTGATAATTGACACCCCATTGTCCAGTCGGTGCGCCATTCCACCAGTAATACTGGTTCCAGTTGGCAAGGTCGGTGGGAAACGGGTAATAGTTCTGACTTTTCAATGAACCTGCGCTGGCAAGCATTGTTACAAGGAATATTAAAAGGAACTTCTTCATTTTAGTGTTTTTTAGAAAAGCAAAAATTGTCGTGGAATTTCAGGTTGCAATCAATGCAACAAATACAACTCTCCGCTGTAATCGTGTTGAAGTCCGTCGGTGAATTCAGCATGAAAATAATAGTAGTAAAGCCCGCCTGAAATGCTGCTGCCGGGATTCCAGCAGGTATATATATTTGTAGTTCTCCACATCTCAATTCCATCCTGATCGGTTACAATCAGCAGACATTTCGAAACATCGTCAGCATCGATGCACCACATTTCATTATATCCGTCATTGTCGGGTGAAAAAGAATTTGGAATGCGGATACGCTCATCCCAGTTATGATCATAATTATTCTCACAGGAAAATAGGAATGAGAAAGCAATGATGATAAAAAAGAATTTTGCTTTCATAGTATCAGAGATTAATTGAAAAAACAAGTCGCGATTGCTGCAAACAAAATTCTTCTGAAACGGGCTTGACAAAAGCGAATGAAGCTACTCCTGCAGAAATCTTTTTCCCTGAATACAAAAGCATGACTCCGCCCGATTTATTGGTTGACAATTGGATTCCCAAACAGACGCGGTGAAACTGATAGGTCGATTCAATATTGAAAATGTGATGTTTAAGCTGATTCATTCTCCAACCTGCGGCGATGGTGCGGAATCCGTTACGAGTATCATTGTAATATCCTCCTGTAAACCGCATCCCGCCTGTGTATTCATTGTATGAAACAAAGCTGATATTCGGCGTAGTCAGGTCATAAAACCTTGCCGTAGCAAACAAGTGAGGTGCTGTAAAAACCAGATGTCCGTGAAATGTTGCAACGGCTTTGCTTAACTGATCCATTGGCTTAACCTGATTTGACTCAATTATTGTGTCTGAAATCGTTAGCTGATCGGGAAAAACAAGACTCTCCCAGTTTAATTTGCATGCAAGTACATGAAAAGACATTCCTGCTGCCAAAGAATAATCCGGATTTTTTAAAAAATCGTACAGCACGCTTATACCGCCATTTGAAGAATTGTACATGTATGATGCAGCGTAATTCCAGTCTGCCGAATAAGTGAAACGTGATTTTTTCGACGGATTGAAATAAATTTCCACATCGGAATTAACAAAGACAGATGGCTTATCAACTGAAAAATCGGGGCCGGCCGATGCCCTAAAAAAGGCCTCTCCTGGATTCTGCGGGAAAACCGAACAAGCTTCACCGGGAAATAAAAGCGGCACCCGGAGCGAATCCTGTGCATTCATCCATAATGGGATTATAAAAATGAGAAAAATAAATTTTCGCATAAAATCCATTTTTTGACTAACAAATGTAATCGATATTTTATCCAAAACAAAATAATTTCTTAACAACCGGATTTTCCTTCTTGCGTTGTATCACAAATTTTTCTGGGCGCGCGTCTCCCGCTTGCAACGTTTTACGTTGACGCATGACCACTCTCCTCTACGGGTGCTGCGCGCGTTTTACCCGGGGTAGCTTCGCTTCGCTCGCAACCATGGGCTACCAATATTTGATCCCTACGGGATCGTTTTGTGCTTCGCAGCTTTTTTTATGGCTTCGCCACTGACCACTGGCAACTGGCTACTGGAAACTATTTTTGTATCTTTGCTTCGTATTTAATTAAAATGAAAATTTCAGCCTCGCTTTATAGTGCCAATGCAACCGATTTGCGCGAGCTGGTGCGCGAACTCGACGCCTACCAGTCCGACTGGTTTCACATTGATTGCAACGATGATCCATCGGTTTTTGATGATATAAAAGAGATCCGTAACTATTCGGATACGCCCATCGATTTACACATCATCAGTCCGGAGCCTCAGAAATACTATGATCAGATTATTGATGCCGGAGTTGAATATGTGACATTGCAATACGAAGCCATTGAAAACTGGCAGCCAATGCCGGTTGCATTCAAAGGTCAATTGGGAATTGCAGTTACTACTGACACAGATATCGCGGTGTTTGATCGTTTCGCCGACAACGCTTCTTTCATTTTATTTATGGCCACCACGCCCGGAAAGAGCGGGGAGCCGTTTCAACAGAAAAATTTCAGAAAGATCCGCGAATTCAGAAATAAATATCCCGATAAAAAAATTCATGTTGATGGCGGTATCAATGCAGAGCTTTCTTTCATCCTGCGCAATATGGGCGTGACAGCCGTTGTGGTTGGTTCCTACCTGCTGCGTCAGGAATTTATTGGTTCGGCCATGATGAAACTGCGTAGCAATACCGGAAGCGAATATAGGGTAAGTGATTTCATGCTGAACCGCGATGAAATTCCGACTGTGACACGCAATGAATATACTTTTCCGCAGTTGCTGAAAGTCATCGAAGACTACAAACTTGGTTTTGCCAACATCGTGGATGAAAACGACATGCTGTTGGGAATCGCATCCATGGCTGATGTGCGTAAAGCTTTGCTGAAGCATTGGCCGACATTGGAAAACCTGAAGGTGGAAGACGTGATGAATTCGCACCCTGCGCTGATCCGCAGCAACAATACGGTGTATGATATGCTTCAGTATGTAAAAAATCTTTCATTTCCTGTGTTGTTCCTTCCCGTGATTGATGAAAGCGGAAGACTGGCAGGCACAGTGAAATTCAACAATCTCATAAAAGGTGAATTATGATTATTCAACTCAGAAATAATATTTCAGATTCTCAGATTCAAGCGCTGGCAGCGGCTTGCGAAGGTGTTGTCGTTAAAGATGAATCAAACATATTGGTCGTTACGCCTTCGGCAATGAAAACCATAGATTCGAAATTTAGCGACAATATTGAAAAAAGCTGGATCATGGATTCCGACATTCAGCTTTCATCCAGAAAATTCAAAGCCGAAACCCGCCAGATAAATATTGGAAAATTTACGTCAGGAAATGCCCAAACATTGCTCACCATCGGACCTTGCGGCGTTGAAGGTGAAGAAATGATGGAGCAAACAGCTAAGTTGATTGTTGAATCCGGGTTGACCAGTATTCGCGCCGGAGCTTTCAAACCCCGCACTTCGCCTTACAGTTTTCAGGGCATGGGTGAAGACGGATTGAAATTACTCGCAAAAATGCGTGAGAAATATGGATTGTCGGTTGTGACCGAAGTGCGCGACAGCACGCATGTTCAGCTGGTGCTCGATTATGCTGATGTGATTCAGATTGGCGCAAAAGCTATGTATGATCATGGCATATTGCGCGCCTGTGGCCGTTCTCAGAAGCCTATTCTAATTAAGCGCGGATTCGGAACGACGTTGCAGGAATTTGTTCAGGCAGCTGAATTTGTTTTGTCAGGCGGAAATCCGAATGTGATGTTGTGCGAACGTGGCATCAGGACCTTTGAAACAAAATCGCGGTTTACATTGGATTTGTGTGGTGTAGCTTATTTGAAAGAGAACACAAATTTGCCAGTAATTCTCGATCCAAGTCATGCCATGGGGTATGCGTATGGAGTTCCTGACCTGGCGCGGGCTTGCATGGCTATGGGCGTTGACGGTTTGCTTATTGAAGTGCATCCAAATCCTTCAGTGGCGAAGTCCGATGCATCGCAGCAATTGAATCACGAAACATTCAGAAAATTGCTTGAATCGCTAAAACCCATTGCTGCTGCGGTTGGACGAAGCATTGTTTAATAAATATACTGTCATCCTGAGCGGAGTCGAAGGATGAACAGCTATTTAAACGAGTATATATGCGTTATTTCGTTGCTGTCTACTCTTCGACTCCGCTCAGAGTGACAGCAATGGCAGCGAGAAATTATACAAACAAACTATGAAAACATTCATCAGCAATCTGAAAAAAATTATGGAAAGCGAAGGCTTGAGTGCTGAAGAGCTTTCTATAAAATGCGGGCTAGAACGTACTTCCATTCAGGCCTTTCTCAATGAACAATCATATCCAAAACCTTCAGAATTGGCTCAGATGGCCAAGGCTATGAAGTTGCCATTTGAAAGCTTTATACTTCCTGTTTTTAATATTCCGAAGACTTTTGATTGTCGCCTGCTGGCACTCGATGTGGATGGTGTGATGACTGATGGCGGCATGTTCGTTACATCCGACCAGAAAGAAATGAAAAAGTTCAATACCCGCGATGGAATGGCGATGAAAATTGCGGCCAGACTTGGGATTGAAGTTGGTTTTATCAGCAACGGTCTCATGGAAGAGCTGATTGGATATCGCGCTGAGATGATTCATGTGAACCGTTATTATGTCGGCAACGACAAAAAGCTGCCAGTGCTTGAGGGCTGGTGTAAGGAGCTGGGTATTGAGCTTTCACAGGTGGCCTATATCGGCGATGACATCAACGATCTGGATGTAATTAGAAAAGTCGGATTGAGCGCCTGTCCGGCCGATGCTACACCGGCAGTTAAAGCAGAGGTAGATTTTGTGCTTCGCACCAAGGGAGGCAAAGGCTGTGTGCGCGAATTTGGCGAAATGCTGGGATGGACCAGGTAGTTGTGGTTAACGGTTATTGGTTAATAGTTAGCGGTTAATGGTTATTAGTTAATGGTTATTAGTTAATGGTTATTGGCGCAACGGCAGTGGTTTAAACGCTTTCAAATAATTCTTTCTGTTAATATAAATTCGGGTCGGAAATTTTTCTACCTTTGCACAAAATTTGAAATATGGACCCGAAAGTGGCTCTGTTTTCCGGCCAGGTAACTCTCCCTTTAGCACAAAAAATCGCTGAATCCTATGGTACAAAATTAGGCAGCGTAGAACTTATGCGTTTTTCGGATGGCGAGTTTCAGGTTTCCTTTGAGCAGACACTGCGTGGATCAGAATTGTTTCTGATTCAGTCAACCATGGCTCCGACAGAAAATTTATTCGAATTACTTCTGATGGTTGATGCTGCAAAACGTGCATCAGCTCATCATATCAACGCTGTGATTCCATATTTCGGTTTTGCCCGTCAGGATCGCAAAGACAAGCCCAGAGTAGCCATTGGCGCTAAAATGGTTGCCAATCTTTTGATGGCAGCTGGTGTTGATCGCGTAATCACGGTTGATTTGCATGCCGATCAGATTCAGGGATTTTTCGATATCCCGGTTGATCATTTATTTGCCTCTTCTATTTTTATTCCATATTTGCAGAGTCTCAATCTTGGAAAAAACATTGTGATGGCTTCTCCCGACACGGGCGGAACCAAACGGGCCAATGCCTATGCAAAATATCTGGATTGCGATATGGCTATTTGCTACAAGCAGCGCTCCAAGCCAAATCAGATCAGCAACATGGTGCTTATTGGCGATGTGAAAGGGAGAGATGTTGTTTTGCTTGATGATATTGTTGATACGGCAGGCACACTTTGCAAATCAGCTGAGCTGATGATGAATGCCGGAGCTAAAAGTGTTCGTGCTATGTGTACTCATGGCGTATTCAGTGGAAAAGCATACGAGAATATTGATAATTCTGTACTAACAGAACTTATTGTGACCGATACAATCATCAAAGATCACAAATCACCCAAGGTAAAAGTATTGTCTGTAGCAGAATTACTTGCCGATGTAATTAGTCGAAATCTCACCTGTGAGTCAATTAGTACTCACTTCAATTTAAACACTCTAATCTAAAACAAAAACAAATGAGAACAGTATCTATGAGCGGTTCCCTCAGAGGGGACGTAGGGAAAAAAGATGCGAAGCGTCTCCGTAAAGAAGGCCTGGTGCCATGCGTGCTTTATGGACAAAAAGAACAGATTCATTTCTTCACACAGGAGAAACAGTTCAAGGATGTGATTTACACGCCGAATGCATGTTTTGTAGAACTCAGCATCGACGGACATAAACATAATGCTCTTTTACAGGAAGTACAGTATCATCCTGTTTCAGACAACATCCTGCATGTTGACTTTTATGAATATGCCATGGATAAACCGGTGTCACTTTCAATTCCAGTAGGTTTTGTCGGAACATCACCCGGTGTACTCAAAGGGGGAAAGATGCAGCAGAAAGTCCGCAAGATTAAAGTAACTGCTTTGCCCGATAAAATGCCGGAAAAAGTAACCATTGATATTACGCCTCTTGACATCAATGACGCGGTAAGAGTTAAGGATATTGTGGCTACTGATTTCAAAATCAATCTTCCTGAAAACAATGTTCTGCTCATTATTAGTCCGTCCAGAAACGTTGTGGAAGAAACTCCAGGCGCGGAAGCCGCAGCTGCACCAGCAGCCGCTGCTGCGAAGAAGTAATTTCAGAAATATTGAATAAAAAAGGCAGGAATTTCCTGCCTTTTTTTATTTCTGTTAGATAACCGTCGAAGGGTTTCAAACCCTTCGACGGTTATCTGTATTAATCCAACAGCAGGAAATATGGCAGACGCGCCTGAACCCCATTCATCTGCGTTGCTTTTTTCCATGCTTCGTACAAAGGTGCAAATTCGCCGAGTTCCTGCTCGATTATTTTACCGCTTTCTACTTTTGTTTCATTTCCGAAATCTTCCATCAGCGTCGAAAGAAAATCTTTCTGAATAGGAAGTTCTTCAACGGAATACTCTGTGAGATTGGCTGCCTGTGCTGCATAGGCTATGGCATCGTAAATGCCGCCCATTTCATCAACAAGCCCCAGACGCATAGCGTCAGTACCACACCAGATGCGTCCCTGGCCAATGCTGTCAACGTCAGCTGCTTTCATTTTACGGCCCTCAGCCACATGATTGATGAAAGTAGTGTAAATATCTTCAATCATAAATTGCAGCGTCGCTCTATCATATTCATTCAGCGGTTTCATGGTGCCAATGTAATCCGAATGCTGATTTGTTTTCACCTCATCAAATGTAATTCCGAGCTTTTCGTTGAACAATTTCTGCAAATTGGGAATCATTCCGAAAACACCGATGCTGCCAGTGAGTGTGGTTGGTTCTGCGTAAATTTTACGCGCGGCACAACTGATGTAATATCCGCCCGAAGCAGCATAATCGCCCATCGAAACAATCACCGGCTTGGCTTTGTTTGCAAGGTAAACTTCGCGCCAGATCATATCCGAAGCAAGGGCGTCGCCTCCCGGGCTGTTAACGCGCAATACAATGGCTTTGATGCTCGAATCGGCCGCTGCATCGCGTATAACCTTTGACATATGTTTGCCGCTGATGGTTCCATGCTGGTATTTGCCATTGTTTATTTCGCCAAAAGCATAAATCACCGCAATGCGATTTTTGTTATAACTCAGCAGTTTTTCCTTAATTCCTTTAAAATAATCACTCATTGAAATATAAGGAATTTCGCCTGTCTGAACTGATTTCGCCAGAATCATTTTATTCAGTTCATCGCGATAAATCAGACTGTCCACAACGCCGTATTTCAGCGCGCCTTCGGCACTAAGAGCAAACAGACTATCGGCCACCATGTTCATTTTTGCAGTATCTGATTTTCGGCTGGCTGCAATTTCTTTCACCAGGTGTCCCCAGATACCATCGGCGAAAGTCTGCAGCTGAAGCCGGTTCTCGTCGCTCATTTTTTCAAGGATGAAAGGTTCCACAGCGCTTTTAAATTTACCGTGACGAATGATTTGCATATCCACACTCAGCTTTGCAAGCGCGTTTTTGAAAAACATGGTCTGCATGTATATACCTTTGAAATCGACCGCGCCTTCCGGATTGAGATATACTTTGTCGGCGGCGGTAGCCAGATAATATGCTTTTTGAGAATAGTTGTCGCCGTAGGCAATAACGAATTTTCCAGAGGCCTTAAAGGTGTCAATCTGATTGCGAATGGCTTCGGTTGTAGCATAGCCGGCATTGACATCACTCAGGTCGAGCAGGATCCCGCTTACGCGCTCGTCTGTAGCTGCATATTTAATGGTACGCAGAATATTGTTGAGCCCCATGGCGGTTTCCGACGACATGGAACCGAAATCCATATTGTCAAATGGATTGTCAGATGAACGTTCTGAAATGGCTTTGTTCAGCTCAATTACAAGAACGGATTTGTCCTGAATTTTCACTTCTTCGCTGCCACCCGACATCAGGCCGGAAATCACAGCAAACATGATCACAAACACAACCAGTACTGTTAGCAGACAGCCGGTCATGGAGGCAAACATCATTTTGAAAAATTCTTTCATAGGTTTAAGGTTTTTTGTTTTGGTAAAAGTAAGAATTTATTTTTCGTCTACAACTTTCGATCGACAAGACAGTTATAATGCTATACATGCGAGCTTCGTACATCTGTGCAGCGGGAGAATGTAGTGGCCAGTAGTCAGTGGCCAGTATTCAGTAGCCAGTTAATTTTCACTCACAACTGACTACTGTTCCTTGCTGGCGGCAATTAAAAAAGGTACCGGAAGAAATCCTCGCCCTCCGATACCTTTTTGCAAAATAAACCAACCATGCATAAGACGAAGGTGTTTTTGATTTGTTACAGGCCGGGTGAAATATTTCTTTTTTGTAACTTTGAAAAAAATTACACCATGGAAAAACTGTCATCTTTATTGGAACCCGGTTTTGTTTTCGGGGAGAAAATGCGCGTATTGCTGAACCATGCAAAAGCAAACAATTTTGCAATTCCCGCAGTGAATGTGGTCGGCACCGACTCAATCAATGCCGTGCTCGAAGCAGCTATGCAGGCCAAAGCACCGGTTATGATTCAGTTCTCGAATGGTGGGGGACAATTCTACGCAGGCAAAGCGTTGCCGAACGATGCGTATCAGGCCAGCATTGCAGGCTCAATTTCGGGTGCTGAACATATTCACCGCGTAGCCGCTATGTATGGCGTACCCGTGATTATTCACACCGACCATGCTGCAAAAAAACTGTTGCCTTGGATCGATGGTCTGCTCGATGCCGGTGAGAAATTCTACGCACAGCACAAGAAGCCACTTTTCAGCAGTCACATGCTCGATCTGAGCGAAGAATCGCTGGAGGAAAATATTGAAATCTGTAAAAAATATCTCGCACGTATGTCGAAAATCGGCATGACACTCGAAATCGAACTCGGCGTTACCGGCGGCGAAGAAGATGGGGTGGACAATACCCATGTCGATAATGCCAAGTTGTACACCCAGCCTGAACATGTTGCCTATGCATACGAAGAACTGCTGAAAATTTCGCCCGATTTCACGATCGCTGCTTCTTTCGGAAACGTGCATGGTGTTTACAAACCGGGCAATGTGAAATTAATGCCTGTGATTCTGAAAAACAGTCAGGATTTTATTCAGAATAAATTCAACACCCAGGAAAAGCCGGTGAATTTCGTATTCCATGGCGGAAGCGGCTCCACACGCGAAGAAATTCGTGAAGCCATTTCTTACGGCGTTATCAAGATGAACATCGATACCGACACGCAGTGGGCTATGTGGGAAGGCGTAATGAATTTCTACAAAAAGAACGAAGGCTACCTGCAAGGCCAGATCGGCAATCCCGAAGGTGAAGACAAACCGAACAAAAAATATTACGATCCGCGCGTTTGGTTACGTGAAGGCGGAAAGTCGCTTGTGAAGCGCCTGATGGTGGCTTTTGAGGATCTGAACGCTTTGGGTTCATACTGAGAAAGAGCTTCGGAAAAGCATTGAATTTTGAATGGTGAGCAGTGATGACATTGCTCACTTTTTTTGTCAGTCGTTTATTGTAATTGTCATGATAATTATCACCAGCGCTGACACAAAGACGCTTTTTTTGGCAGAAAAGTAGGTGTTTTCGTCGGGGAATAGTATTTGTCAATGGCAAACATCTAAATAAATGCATATGAAATCTTCGATAAATGGAAAGTGGCTCGGGAATATGGCTTTTGAAGCAGAAGTCAGTGGTCATAAACTAATAATGGATGTTTCGGCAGAAGGCAACGGAGAGAATCTCGGCCCACGTCCAAAAGAGCTGATGATGGCAGCATTGCTGGGCTGCACGGGGATGGATGTTGTCAGCATTCTTAAAAAAATGCACGTCGAATATGATTCCCTGGATATACGAATTGAATCGGAAGTAACCGAAGAGCATCCGAAACATTATTCGGCCATGCACATTATTTATAGTTTTCGTGGAAAAGAACTTCCTTTGGACAAGCTTGAAAAAGCGATTGAAATGTCGCAGGAAAAATATTGCGGCGTTTCTGCCGTGTATAAAAAAGCCATGCCGATAACGCATGAAATCAGAATTAACGAATAACCAAAAAACAAAACAAAATGACACTCGACACCAATCTTACACATGTTGAAACTGCCGCTGACTGGCAGAAAATAATCAGTGAAAACGAAAATGTAATGATCACCTGCGGTCGCATGGGACCCATGTGTATTCCTGTTTACGCGGTGATGGAAGAAATTGAAAGCGAATACAGTCATGTGAAATTTGCCGACATGATGTTTGATTCTCCCGAATCGCATGTAATTCGCAATGCACCCGAAGTACGTGGCTTTATGGGAATTCCGTTTGTCATGTATTATAAAAACGGTAAAGTTGTAAAAGCGACAAGCAGCATACAGAGCGAAGATCAGGTGCGTACTATTTTGAATGAAAGTTTCGGTGAACCCGCAAAATAAGAAATCATGAGCGCTACAATGCAATACGATGTGATTGTGATAGGTGGAGGTCCGGCCGGATTAACGGCCGGCATCTACCTGTCGCGTGCAAAGCTGAACACATTGATTTTGAATATGGGTGTTGCAGGCGGCCAGATGATTCTGACACACGAAATCGCCAATTATCCGGGGGTGGAAAGCACAAGTGGCTACAAGCTTGCGTCTGTCATGAAAAAGCAGGCACAATCGTTTGGGGCAACCATAAAAACTATTTCTGTTCAGCCTGAAATTAAGGAAGAGGGCAACATGAAAATTGTCCGGGTTGGCGATGCTGTTTATTCGGCATACACTGTAATCCTTGCTCCCGGCGGCGCTCCGCGTATGCTTGGTGTGAAAGGCGAACAGGAATTCAAAGGCCTCGGCGTGAGTTATTGCGCCACTTGCGATGGTGAATTTTTTAGTGGAAAAGATATTTTTGTAGTTGGAGGCGGAAATTCCGCACTCGAAGAATCAGTGTCGCTTGCAAAATATGCAAACAAAATCACCATCGTTCATCAGTTCGACAGTTTTCAGGCATTTCCGGCATATGTAGATGAAGCGAAGAACAATCCAAAGATTGATTTTATCATGGAAGCAGAACTACGTGAATTTGCCGGTGATGGTAAACTTGAACGGGTATTGTTGCATCATAAAAAAAGCGGAAAGGAAGAATGGTTCAATGCTGGTGGAGCATTTGTATTCATTGGCTATCAGCCTAACACAGCGTTTTTGAAAGATATTATTCCATTAAACGAGCGAGGTGAAATAGTGGTGAATGCCGATATGGAAACAGCAGTACCAGGCATCTATGCTGCCGGTGACAGCATCGCAAAAAAATATCGTCAGGTCACAACGGCTGTTGGTGAAGCTACCATTGCTGCATTAGCAGCTGCTTCGCGCACCTGGGAATTGAAAAAGTAATCATTAAAAAATTAAAGTTATGCCAGTCTGGTTGATCGTATTGATAAGTGTTGTTGGATTATTTGTCCTGATCATTGTACGTAGTTATTTAAAATTAAAAAATTCTTCAAACGACGCTGGCAGCGAGCATTTGCTGCATCTGACTGATACTGACTTTCAGAAGAAAATTTCTACCGGAGTCACTTTGGTAGATTTCTGGGCGGGTTGGTGCATGCCCTGCAAACTGCTGGGACCAACAATTAGTCAGCTTGCCGATGATAATGCCGGAGAAGCAAAAATCGCAAAACTCAATGTGGAAGAGTCGCAACGCACCGCTGCCAAGTATGGTGTGAGTAGCATTCCGACCGTTATCATTTTTAAGAACGGCAAAGAAATCAATCGCATTGTTGGTGTGAAACCAAAACAACACTATCAGAATCTGATTGATAAAGCCCTGAAATAATTTTCGCAAATAAACACCAGTGGTCAGTATTCAGTATTCAGTCGTGAGTAAAATTTAACTGGCAACTGTATTGTCGCTTGATCGTCCCCGGAGCCTTAAAGGGCATACGGGCTATTTTTATTTATCGCCTTCCGGCGAATAATTATGGAACTGCGTAGCTTTTTTTGACGCCTTCGGCACTCACCACTCAAAATCATTGGTTCATCTCGCCCCGGAGCGGCTTTTGCAGCATTGTTGCAAGTTCCTTTTCTTTGTATCCCTGTCCTAATAAAAACATAGCTTTTGCTATAGCAGCTTCCGTTGTTATATCATTTCCTGAGACAACGCCAAGATTCATCAAAGGCAGACTGGCTGCGTATTTCCCCATCTCGACCATGCCGCCTTTGCATTGTGTGACATTAAAAAGTGTTTTGCCGGTTGAAACAGCTTCGTGAATGGTTTTTACGAAGCTGCTGGTTGTTGGCGCGTTTCCCGAGCCAAAAGTTTCGAGAATAATCACATCAAGATTTTCTTGCAGCAGCACCGGGCGCGTGTATGCATCGGGCATTCCGGGAAAAAGCTTGAGAATTCCAACACGTGGCGAAAGCGCTTTGTGCACCTTCAGATTTTTGAAACTTGGTTTCGCAATAAACGCTTTGTTGAATTTTATTTTCACACCGATCTCGGCCAGTAAAGGATAATTGCCAGAGATAAAGGCGTTGAAGTTTTCTGCATTGATTTTCGAAGTGCGGTTTCCGCGGAAAATCCGGTTTTCGAAACAAATGGCAACTTCGGGAACCAGCGCGGTATCGTCGTCGTAGGAGGCCGCCACTTCAATTGCATTGATCAGATTTTCGCGTCCGTCGCTGCGAACCATGCCGAGCGGCAGTTGCGAACCGGTAAGAATTACGGGCTTGTTTAGATTCTCCAGCATAAAACTCAGCACCGATGCGGTGTATGCCATGGTATCGGATCCATGCAGAATTACAAATCCATCGTATTTCAGATAATTGATTTCGATAATTTCTACCAGATCTTTCCAGAATTCCGGATTCATATCGGATGAATCAATAATATTTTCCATGCTCAGCATTTCTATCTTCACCGGAAGGCTTTCCAGCACTGGCAGGTAATGATACATATTGTTGAGCTCAAGCGGGATGAGCGACCCGTCCGATTCGCGACGAATCATTCCGATGGTGCCGCCTGTGTATATTAGAAGTACGGATTTCTTACTGTTCATGTCGTCTGTATCTTTTGAAAAATCTGCAAAGCATTTCGGGTCGTGGCTTCTGCGATTGTTGCTTCGTTCACGCCGAGTGTTTGCGACAACAAAGTAACAACATATTTCAGATATGCAGGCTCGTTTCTTTTTCCGCGGAACGGCATGGGCGCCAGAAAAGGAGCATCGGTTTCGAGAACAATGTGATCAAGCCCGGTATAGGTCACAATTTCGCGCAGATTGCTGTTCTTAAAAGTAATCACACCGCTGATTCCAAGCTTGTAGCCGAGGTTTATGGCCGTAGTAGCGTCATCTTTTTCTCCGCTGAAACAATGCAAAACGCCGGTCACTTTTCCGTTGAATTCCGACATGATTTTCAAGGTTTCTTGCATCGAGCTGCGCTGATGTATGGATACAGGCAAATGCAGTCGGGAAGCAGTTTCCATCATATAGCGAAAGACAATTTCCTGCTCTTTGAAATACGTTTTATCCCAGTATAAATCGGTACCGATTTCACCCACAGCAATCCATGGAAAACCACCTTCGATTTCCTTTTCAAAATGCGCGATCTGTTCCTTGTAATCCGCATCAACACTGGTTGGATGAATACCGGTCATCCCATACATCAGACCCGGAAATTGTTCAACTATTTGTTTTACTTTTTCTGTGTGTTCCTTGTCAATATCGGGTATCAGCAATTTCTCAACTCCGGCTTCGCGGGCGCGCTTCGCAACGTTGCTCAGGTCTTCGTCAAATTGTGTAAGATAGAGATGAGTATGGGTGTCAATCAACATCATTTTTTTACAAAGAAACAGGAAAAATTCTGATTTTCAGTGAAAATTTGTAGAGAATATATGCCTTCAGCCAGTTGCGATACATTTATTTCAGAGCTGCTAAGTTGTTCTTCCATAACAAGACGTCCTGATTCGTCATGTATTCTGAAAATGGCTTCATCAGCTATGTTTGATCGAATAAAAATTACATTATCAACTGGATTCGGATAGAAATGAATTTCATTTTCACGGTTTTCACCGATGCCAACCGGATCAACAACAACAATGGTGATCGTGGCAGAATCGTCTGCGCAACTTGCTGAAACAGCTTCCAACAATACGGAGTAAGAAGCAGGTGTTGATGCATATGCGTGATATGGATTGATGTCGCTGCTGGTGGCTCCATCACCGAAATGCCAGAGATAAGAATCGGCATATTGTGACTGATTGGTGAAAACAACCAGTGGATTTGAAACCGGCACGGTATCGTTGGATACGATGAACTGCGCTTCGGCATTGGGTGAAACCACAATGTAGTTTGAATATTCAATCGTGTCGTTCCCGTATGAACTTACGGCAATCAGCCCTGCATCGTATGTTCCGGCATTGTTGTAAACAACAGTGCATTGATCGCTGGTTTGATTTATTAATGTTGCTCCGGGATAATTCCAGATAAGTGAAGTAGCATTCTGGCTCGTGGAGCTGAACACAACTGTATCGCCTGCGCAAACTGTCCTATTGTCTGCACTTAACTGAGAAACAGCAGCGGCATTTATCACCACAATGGTTGCGCTGGTTGTATCATTGGAACAACCGGATGCGTACGCCTCTAAAGTAACGGTGTATGTTCCAATTGTAGAATAAATATGTGAAGGATCTGTGGCGTTTGTAGTGGTCCCGTCACCAAAGTTCCAGACATAAGAATCTGCTCCGGCTGAAGTGTTGGTGAATGTTACATTCGGTGATGACATGTTAACTGTATCGGCAGATGCTGTAAATTGCGCTACAGCATTGGGTTGTACATTGATGTAGGAATTGTATGTAAGTGTATCACGCCCATTAAAATTTACAGTAATCAGTTGTGCCGAAAAGGTTCCCGGTGCATCGAAATTGAACGTTGCCTGATTGCCGTTCTGACTTGTGAGTGTTCCTCCTGAGCAGCTCCAGATGAGACTTTCAGCGTACTGACTTGTTGAAGTTAAAACGATGTTATTTCCCTGACAAATTGTAGTTTGATCTGCCGAAAACTGTGAAACAGGATTTGGATATCGTGACCATTTGATGGCATCGAATGCAATGGTATCTCCGTCTGTGCCTGTATAATCGCCAAGCCGTACAGTTGCTTCACCGGGGCACATAATAAATGTTCCTAACTGCACCCATGAATTTTTATTCGCACCCTGATTTATATGTACAGCAGTATCAGCACCAAGCCGGTTTATCTGATAAATGGCATTTGTTGTGCTTGTTCCTTTTGAAGGAATATAGGCGCTGACGATGAATTTGGCTGTATCACTTATGTTGGGAGTCCATGTAGTAAAACAGATGTCTGGATCTGTCATGCCGATGGTGTACCATGTATGACCATTGTAACCGACATTGTAATCACGGAAGTAGCGCTGCGTGCTGCCTAGCGTGCTGTTGTTTACATAAAATCCGTGATTGTAATAATTGTTGTCTATGATGGTGTCATTGTATACCGGTTCAGTTGTGCGGGCAGCAACGGTCCATGCAACGTAGCTGTAGGAGCCGCCGAGATTGGCCAGCCCGTTGTTATAGGTTGGCCAGTCGTACGAAACGCCAGCACCGTCATAATCACAGTAAGTAGCATCATTGCGGTCACCGTACGGATCATTGAACAACAGCGAATGTTGCGTATCATAATACCCAATGCATAACGTCAGATGCCCTGAAGTAGTCAGATAATTACAGATTGGATGGACATATCCGTTGTTGATTTCCGATAATGTCTGAGCCCATGTACAGCCGGTTGTCCAATACTGGTTCGATGCCGCATAATGCTGAACAATATATTCCTCCATACGGCTGTTAGGTCCGTAGGAGCCAGTCCACATATAACCGTACCCGCCATAGGTTGTGCCATCGGCCGCATCCAGCGCGGTTTCGCTGTAGTACCATTCGTTGAAGCGATAACGGTCTGCCACATAAGAACCAAAATTGTTTACATGTGGATCCCACGACATGCCGTGATCGACTGTTGTAGGCCAGGGCGGCAGCCGGTTGTAATAAGCAAATGCCATGGCCGAGGTTGTCGGCGCACAGCTCCAGTAGCCCGAATGCCAGTTTGGAGTGTCATAAACCTGATGTACATACGGTACGCTTCCGGGTACTGTTACAATCGCTAATGTACTTTTTGCAATTTCAAAAAAGTTCATCGGAAGACGTGCATTGTGTCTGTATATGCATTGCGGAGCATTGTTTATTTCAGAATAAATTCCAAGCGAAACCTGATCATGAAAATAAAATTTTCCGGATTTATCAAAGGCCGGATCGAAAAACAAATTTTCAGTATCACCTGCAATTAATGATTCAGCGCCGGTTTCAGGATTATGCATTTTTATTTCAGCGCGCGAAACCGTGTAATTTGTTGATTCAATAAAATTGAATGCAAGCAAATCCAGAGAAGGATGCCATTCGGCAGCAGTACCGTACAATGTTGTCACAATGCGGTTTTGCTCAGTATTGTAAATGAAAATTCTTTGCAGAGATGAAACAAATGAAATGAATTTTCCTGAAGGCGAAAATTCCGGAAGCGCGCATCCTACGGGGCTTATAGCGACAACCTCTTTAGTTTGCGTGTTGAACATCTGAAGCTGATCATTGTTGTCATTGTATACAACAAATTTTCCATCAGGCGAAGCAGCAGTATAATTGGCGTATGTGCCAGTTGCAAATTTTTCAGAAACCCCATTTTTTCTGTAAACTGTGAAACCTGACGTGTCGGATATAACAACATCGCCATTGGTTGAAAACGAGGGCTGGCCACATAATGGGGCGGGTTCTGCAAGAGATGTCGTTTTGCCGGTTGTAATATCAAGCAGTGCCGGCGTTTGCATTCCATCTTCTGCAATGTACTTGAATCCGATTGTCTTTCCATCAGGGCTCATTTGCATGTAGCGGCCGCATCCAGGCGCAGAAACCAGCGTTTTCAATTCACCGTTGTTGATCAGATAAATCTCATTGCAGTTGTTCGAACTGGCAACAATTCCGTAATCAGTCGGATGCAGATTGGAAAAGTATCCCTGCTCTTCAGCCCAGTAAGCATCGTGTGGACGGTTTTCCTGTGCAGTTGCAGAAGACAAAAGAAAAAAGGAAAAAGACAAAAGGATAAATAGATTTTTCATAACCCCCTGAAAATTTGTTTGATAAAACGTACAAAGATAAGGAATTAGGAATTATAATGAAAACCTGATCAAATGAAGCACCTTTTAACTTTATGAACTTTATAAACTTTCAACTGGCAGCGCTACTGCGCCACACCATTCCATTCCACCACACTGCAGGCACAGAAAAATCCTGCAATGTTGTGCCGGTCTGCATCAGGATCTGCATAATTGATGTATTGTGTCATATTACTGGTGGCATTGCCAGGGTGAGCCATTATAATACCATTGTTCCATTGTGTTTCAATAAGAATTTCGCGTAGCCATTCCGCGTATGGTCCAGAAATAGAATACCTGCGTTCCTTTATCAGCGTGCCTTTCGGAAATGTTACCGATTCAAGATCGGTTTGCAGAACTTCGCCCATATCAAGCGATCCAAGCGTATAGTAATATAAAACTGCTTTGTTCTCAAGGGTGTCATAGCCCGGAACACCGCTCCAGTCGAGCGATATCTCGTACATAGCAAACTTCGATGGATCGTAATTCTGACATACCGATGCAATTTTATATAAACTATCTGCTTCATTTACCAGCAACAAAGTTAGCGGCGAAAACAGCTCTGCAGGCGGCATTACATCAGTGCCGTCCCATCCTCCGCCAGGCAAAAACCGAAGCGCCAATTCATAGGAATGACCAGGAACACCGGCAAACACATCGTTCGAATAATAATGTCCGGGATTGAGTGTGTCTTCGGTGAACAGATAAATGGTAGTTCCATCAATGATTCTTACATCGGCTCCTGAAACCATGACCGGGACATTGTTTGCAGAAGTTACGGGCAAGCTCAGAATGACTTCCTGATTTTTTGTTTCATTGGTGAGCATGGCTTCCACAACCAGATATGGAAGTTTACCCTCATCCGTTGGCCATGCTGCTTCGCGTTCACACGAAGCAAATATCAGGACTGACAATATAATCAGAAATATATTTTTCATAACCTGAAACGATACGTTAATGAAGGAATAAAGCCCGCTACAGCAGTCGTCACCGGATTGATCAAAGCAGGATCACTGAAGTCTGATGGCAGCACAAAGTTGCCGTTGTCATCGACAATTTTATTGAAAGTAATGGCAATCGGATTGTGTCGGCCATATAGATTATAAATTCCGAATTCGAGATAGTGTTGCCATTTGCGCGAAGCTTTAGCCAGAGCCAGAGTTACCGAAATATCAAGCCGGTGATAATCCGGCAGGCGGTCGTTGTGGATCTTGTCATAAACCGGCACCAGGTGGTTCATATAGGTGTAGTAGCCAACCGGTGTCGTGACGGGCATTCCGGTCAGATAAATCCAGTTGGCAGTCAGTTTCCACCGATGACCATTGGTCCACGAAACATGCAATGAAATATTGTGCGGACGATCCCACATGGCAGGATAGGTACGGCCTTCGTTAAGCTCCGGTGTATTCACCAGCGATCTCGAATAAGTGTAACTGATCCACCCGGTGAGCGCTCCGCTGCTTTTGCGCGCCATCAGCTCAATACCATAGGCATTAATTTTCCCTTCTCTGACTTCGGCTTCCAGCAAGGGATTGAGCAACAAGTTGGCGTGATCAACATAATCAAGTTGATTGCGCATAAGTTTGTAATACGCCTCAGCAGAAAACAAAAATCCGTTTTTCAACAGGCGGTCGAAATATCCGATCGAAACCTGATCGGCGCGCTGTGGCTCAATGTTGGGGCCAGCCGGCACCCACGATTCAATTCCATTAAAAGGACTAATGCTGCTGCTCAGAATTTGCAGAAACTGATTGTTGCGTGTGTATGAAAACTTTAACTGGCGGCCGGTTACAGGTGCGTAGGTGATGACAAGACGAGGTTCAAGACATCGGAAAGAAATTATTTTTTCATTTAGTCCATAGTTGACAGTATCCGTGACATGGTACAATGAATCGAAGAAATATACCTGAGTCAGGCCATTGTTGCGCCATACAGGCTGCCGCAACCCGTAATTCAGAAACCACTTTTTGCCAAGTTTCTGCTCCGCTGAAAAATACAAAGTGCTGCTGGCACTTTTATAGGGTCAGATTAAAAACTTGGGGAGAAAGTGTATTTTTGGGTTCAAAAAATACACAAAATGGAAACAGATTTACTGCGATTGGTTTTACCAGAGA